>DATIVQ010000376.1:0-4750 GCA_035465735.1 Rudaea sp. | reverse complement strand
GCACGACCGCCGCGCGGTCGGCACGGTGCTCAGCGACCGCAACATCCAGTTGAGCGCGATCGATGCGATCAACCGGCACCGCGAACTCACCCGCGACGACAACAACATCAAGGTCGTCGTCTACAACGGCGTGATGCTTCTGTGCGGCCAGGTGCGCAGCGAGGAACTCCGGCAGCTCGCGCATTCTTCGGCGGAAGGCTTCGACGGCGTCGTGCGCCTCGTGGATCAGATCGAGGTGACGGACGCACCGGAAGGATTCTGGCGCCGGCGCGCGGATGAGACCACCACCGCACGGGTCAAGACCGGGTTGCTCGACATCACCAGCCTGCCCGGCTTCGATCCGACCCGGATCAACGTCACCACCTCGCATAGCGTGGTCTACCTGATGGGATTGGTCGATCACGCCGAGGCCGATGCCGCCACCGACGTGGCGCGCAACACCCAAGGCGTGGACAAGGTCGTCAAACTGTTCGACTACATCGACTAACGGGCCAAATTCACTCGTCCAAACGCGACACCCTTCACATTTCGCCCGGTCCGGGAGTAGACTCGCGAGGTTCTCGATTCGAGCAGGGGTGTTCCGTGGAATCCAAGTTGCTGCGTCCCTTGTCCCAGGCCGTCGCACTGGCGCTCGCCGCCGGCGGCGCGCATGCCGCCAGCATCACCGTCACCGATGGCGGCGATGCCGGCACGGCGAGCAGCTGCACGCTGCGCCAGGCCATCGTTTCGGCCAATACCGACAGCGTTCAGGGCACCTGCACGCCCGGCAGCGGCGCGGACACGATTACGTTCGCGGCAGGATTGGCGAATGCGACCATTGCACTGCAGTACGGGCAATTGCTGATCGACAGCAGCGTGACTATCAGCGGCAGCGGCCAGACCATTACCGCCGCGTCCGGCAGCCGCGTCATGGGCATTTATGGCAACGCCAACACGACCCCGGTCGTGAACCTGACCGGCCTGACGCTCAGCGGCGGCAGCACCTTCTACACGGGAGCGGGGCTGCTGATAAGCGACTATGCGCCGGCGCTTGGCCGCCCGACACCGCTGTCGCATCGACATGCCCCGCCAGGCAACACCCCTGCCGCACCGGTCTCCGCACCGATGGTGACGCTCGATCACGTCGCGATCAGCGGCAACACGTCGACTGCCAATGCGCAGGCCGCAGGCGTATACATTCACGCGTCCACCGTCGCCATCAATTATTCGACGATTTCCGGCAATACCCTGACGACCGCAAGCAACTACGGTGCGGGCGGCATCTACGTCACCAATGGCATCAGCAGCGGATCGACCGTCACGATCACCAATTCGACGATTTCGGGGAACCGCGCCGGGGGATCCGCCGCGTATTTGACCGGCGGACTGTATACGTACGAAAGCAATGTCACGATCATCAATTCGACCCTGACCGGCAACAGCGCCACTGGCGCCGACGAGCTGGCGGGCGGCCTGTCCGTATCGTCCGTGTACGGCGGGTACGTCACCACGCTGTACGACAGCACGGTCTCGGGCAATGTGGCCAACAGCATCGGCGGCGGAACCTACGTGGCCGGCGGCGCATTGGTTGGCGCATTTCGTGGTGGTTTCCTGGTTTTGAACAACACCATCGTCTCCGGCAACCAGGGCGCCACCGATCCCGACATCAGCGTCGTTTCCGGCGCCACGCTTCAATCGAGCTATGGCCTGTTGGGCACCGCCTTGCAAGCGACATTCTCCGGCAACGGCAACGTGTTCAGCGATGCGCCCGGCCTCGGCACGCTCGCGAACAACGGCGGGCCGACGCTGACGATGCTGCCGCAGGCCGGCAGCCCCGCGCTCGGCGCGGGCAACGCCGCGCTGATTCCCTCCGGCGTGACCACCGATCAGCGCGGCGCGGGATTCCCGCGCGTGACCAACGGCATACTCGACATCGGCGCGGTGCAGGCCCCCGCCGCACCGATTGCGGCGCCGACGCCGGCGCCCGCGCTCTCGCGCTGGGCCATGCTCGCGCTCGGCGGCATGCTTGGCCTGTTCGGACTGCGCAAGCGAAGACGCACGGGCTGATTCGCCGCTGCCGGCGTAAACTGGCGGCATGCCGCTTTCCCTTGCCCTGACCGGCGCACTGCGCGAGATCTTCGCCGCGGCGCTGGTCACCGATCCCGCCGAGTGCCTGGCCTACGGCTACGACAATTCGCGCCGCCAGGCCCAGCCCGATGCGGTCGTTTTTCCGACGCAACACGCGCAGGTCGTTGCGCTCGTGCGGGCCTGCCGCGCCGCACGCATGCCCCTTGTCGCGCGCGGCCGCGGCACGAACACGACGGGCGCGACGGTGCCGGTGGACGGCGGCGTGGTCGTCTCCTTCGAGCGCATGAACCGAATCGCGCGCATCGATGCCGACAATCGCCTCGCCGTGGTCGAACCCGGCGTGCTCAACGGCGATCTGCAAACCGCGCTCGCCGAACGCGGATTCTTCTGGCCGCCCGATCCGACTTCCAGCCCGTACTGCACGATCGGCGGCAACCTCGCCTGCAATGCCGCCGGACCGCGCGCGGTGAAATACGGCAGCTGTCGCGAGAACACGCTCGCCCTGCGCGCGGTGACCGGCACCGGCGAGGAACTGCGCTGCGGCGTGAACACGACCAAGGGCGCCGTCGGCTACGACCTGACGCGCCTGCTGATCGGCGCCGAAGGCACGCTCGCGATCATCACCGAGGCGACGCTCAAGCTCGCGCCGAAACCCGCGGCGAAAGCCACGCTGAGCGCGAGTTATGCCGACGTTGCCGCCGCCGCAGCTGCCGTCGCACGCCTGATGGCGCAGCCGGTCGTGCCCTGCGCCCTGGAATTCATGGACGACGAAGCGCTGCGCCTGGCGCGTGCGCACGCCGGGGACGCGATTCCCGAGGCCGGCGCCCTGCTGATCGTCGAAGCCGATGGCGATCCGGCAGATCTTCCACGCGCCATCACTGCACTCGCCGTCTCCGCACGCGGCTCCGGTCTGATCGCGTTGCGCACCACGCAGGATGCACGCGAAGCCGAGACGCTGTGGGCCGCGCGCCGCGCGCTGTCGCCCGCGCTGCGCACGATCTCGCCGGACAAGATCAACGAGGACGTGGTCGTGCCGGTATCGCGCCTGCCGGAACTGATCGCCGCACTGCGCGCGATCGCGCAAAAGCACGCGATTCCCATCGTCAATTTCGGCCATGCCGGCAACGGCAACATTCACGTCAACTTGCTGCCGCGCAACGACGCCGAGCACGCGCGCGCCGATACCGCGCTGCCAGAAGTCTTTGCCGCGGTGATCGCACTTGGCGGCACGCTCTCGGGCGAGCACGGCATTGGCCTGGCCAAGCGCGATTTCCTCGACCACGCACTCGATCCCGGAGCGCTTGCGCTGATGCGCAAGATCAAGGCGCAATTCGATCCTGACGGCATCCTAAATCCGGGCAAGCTGCTGCCGCCGTGACGCGCAAGCTCGATGCGCTGCTGCGCGACATCCGCGCCTGCCGGATATGCCAAGAGCACCTGCCACTCGGCCCTAATCCGGTGCTGCGCGCGTGTGCCACGGCGCGCATCCTCGTCGTCGGCCAGGCGCCGGGCACGAAAGTGCATGCCACGGGCATCCCATGGAACGATGCCAGCGGCGAGCGCCTGCGCGCCTGGATGGACATCGATCGCGACATGTTCTACGACGAATCGCGCATCGCCATCGTGCCGATGGGATTCTGCTATCCGGGACGCGGCCGCGGAGGCGACAATCCACCGCGGCCGGAGTGCGCGCGCGCCTGGCACCCGCAACTGATGCCGTTGCTGAAACACGTGCACCTGACCTTGCTCATCGGCCAGTACGCCCAGGCGTATTTCCTGCGCGAGCGGCGCAAGGATTCGCTCACCGCGACAGTGCGCGCGTTTACGGAATACCTTCCCGCCTACCTGCCGATGGTGCATCCCAGTCCGCGCAACCAGGGCTGGCTCAAGCGTCATGCGTGGTTCGAGCGGGAACTGATACCGGTGCTGCGCGAACGCGTGCGCGCCTTGCTGCAGACAATCACGCGAAGCGCAGCAGCAGGCCCAGCGCAATTGCCGCATAGATGCCGGCGATGACGTCGTCGAGCATGACACCAAGTCCGCCGCTAATCTTGCGGTCGGCCCACGACACCGGCCAGGGCTTGGCGATGTCGAAGCTGCGGAACAGGACGAATCCGGCGGCGATCCATGCCCAGCCGCGCGGCCACAGCACGAGCGGCGCCAGCGCAATCCACTGGCCGACGAATTCATCCCAGACCACGGCGGATGGATCGGCGATATGCAATTTGCGCACGGCCCAATCGCAAGCCCATACGCCGAGAGCGAACGCAAGAACCAGCACCACCACAAACCACGACAACGGCAGTTCACGCAAAGCCAGCCACGGCAGCAATGCAAGCAGCGATCCGGTCGTGCCCGGCGCGACGGGACTCAAGCCGGAACCGAAACCGCAGGCGATCCAGCCCGTCGGGTGCGTCAACAGCACCCGCCGCTGCGTGGCATCCAGACTCATCCGAAGTGCTCCCAGCCGTGGCGCGCCAGAGTCACCGGGTTTCCCGCGGCGTCATGCACGCGCACGCCCTTGCCCGCGACGATGCGCCCGATGCGCGTCGCGGCGCAGCCGCTGTCGGCGAGATCGCGCAACACGCTGGTCGCCTGCGCATCGGCAAGTGTGAAACACAATTCGTAATCGTCGCCGCCGGCAATCTGGAATTCGCGCCGCGCCGTGGCGTCGAACGCGGCC
>DATIVQ010000375.1:0-2827 GCA_035465735.1 Rudaea sp. | reverse complement strand
TTTCTCCGGGATGCCGGGATTGTAACCGCGGCACCGGATTGGCTTGCGCTACAATACGTTTTCCCTTGCGTATTCGGAGCCAGTCATGACGGTGAAAGTCGCGATCAACGGTTATGGCCGCATCGGCCGCAACATCCTGCGTGCCCTGTACGAAGCGAACCGCACGCATGAGATCAAGATCGTCGCGGTCAACGACCTGGGCGACGCCGAGACGAACGCGCACCTGACCCAGTACGACACGGCGCACGGCAAGTTCCCGCACGAGGTCGGCGTCGACGGCGGCGACCTGATCGTCAAGGGCGACCGCATCAAGGTCTGCGCCGAACGCGATCCGGCCAAGCTGCCGTGGAAGGATCTGGGCGTCGACGTGGTGCTCGAGTGCACGGGCCTGTTCACGAGCAAGGCCAAGGCCGGCGCGCACATCGCCGGCGGCGCGAAGAAGGTGATCATCTCCGCGCCGGGCGACAAGGACGTGGACGGCACCTTCGTCATGGGTGTCAACGACGGGCAGTTGAAGGGCTCGCACACGGTCATCTCCAATGCGTCGTGCACGACGAACTGCCTCGCGCCGCTGGCCAAGGTGCTGCACGAGAAAATCGGCATCGTGCACGGCCTCATGACCACGATCCATGCCTACACGAACGACCAAGTGCTCACCGACGTCTACCACAAGGACCTGCGCCGCGCGCGCAGCGCGACGATGAGCCAGATTCCGACCAAGACCGGCGCCGCCGCCGCGGTCGGCCTGGTGCTGCCGGAATTGAACGGCAAGCTCGACGGCTTCGCCATGCGCGTGCCGACGATCAACGTGTCCGTCGTCGACCTGTCCTTCGTCGCCAAGCGCGCGACGAGCAAGGAAGAAATCGATGCCGCGGTGAAGGAAGCGAGCGAAGGCAAGCTCAAGGGCATCCTCGGCGTCAACAAGAAGCCGCTGGTGTCGATCGATTTCAACCACAATCCGCTGTCGTCGATCTACGATGCGACGCAGACGCGCGTGATGGAAGGCACGCTCGTGAAAGTGCTGAGCTGGTACGACAACGAGTGGGGCTTCTCCAACCGCATGCTGGACATGACGCTCGCGTTCGTCAATGCAAAGTAGGGCTCAGCGCGGTTCCTGTTTCTCGGATTGCAGCGTCTCGATCAGCGCGATCTGCAGGCGGGAGTGCAGCTTGACCAGGACGTGACGCAGCAGGATCAGCACGAGCGCGGCCATCGCCAGCACCGCAACGAGCAGTTCAGCGGGCGGCAGGATGCTCGACGACAACGCGCCGACCAGCAGCAGCATGGCGGCGATCGATACCGCCGGCAGCACTTCCGCAACGACACGGCGCGCGCGCTCGGTGTGGCGGCCGGCGTGTACACCCATCTCGGCGAGCAGCATGGCCAGCGCCTTGAGCTTGCGGTAGGCCGCGATAAGGAACGGCAGCGAAAATAAGAGCGCCGCGCCCCAGAGCAGCGCATTCGCCATGGGCCGATGCGGCAGCAGAGCAGCGATGCCGGCCGCGCGCGTGCGCGCGAGCCAGGCCACGCTGCCGAAAATCGCCGCGACCAGGCACAGGTTCACGAAGGTCTGCAACAGGATACGCCGCACCATCGCGGCGATGACCGCGCGGTCGCCCTGCAGGCGCAGGCCCTGCAGCCACTGCGTATACAGATGCGCGATGCGGCGCAGTGAATACGGCAGGGCGATGTGCAGGCGGCGCGCGAGCGGGTCGGAGGCGCGGATCAGGTACGGTGTGAACAACGTCGTGATCGCGGACACGGCCACGGCCACCGGATACAGGAATTCGCTGGTCACGTGCAGTGAGGCGCCGAGCGCGGCGATGATGAACGAGAATTCGCCGATCTGCGCCAGGCTCATGCCTGCGCGCAGCGCCACGCGCCCGCGCTGTCCGGCCGCAAACGCACCGGCAAAGCGCGCCAGAATCTTCCCGACGACTACCACGGCCGTGATCGCTGCGATGGGTCCGGCATATTCGACCAGCGCGGACGGATCCAGTTGCAACCCCACGGCGACGAAGAACACCGCGCTGAACATGTCGCGCAACGGTGCGATCAGGCGCTCGATGCGGGCGAGGCTGCGCGCTTCGGCGACGATCACGCCGATCACGAAGGCGCCCAGCGCGACGCTGTAGCCGAGCCAGGTCACCAGCAGGCAGAAGCCGAACAGCAGACCGAGCACGCCGATCAGCAGCATTTCGTCGCGCTTGAACGTGGCCACGTAATCGAGCAGGCGCGGCACGGCGAGAATCCCGATTACGAGCGAGGCGACGAGGAACACGGTCAGGCCGCCGAGCGTGGTGAGTACCTGGCTGGTGACGACCGTCCCCGTCGCGGCGACGCCTGAAAGAAGCGCGATCATGGCAATCGCGAGCACGTCCTCGACAATCAGGATGCCGAAAACGATATGCGCGAACGCCTGTTGCTTCAGGCCCAATTCGTCGATCGCCTTGATCGTGATCGTTGTCGAGGAAATCGACAACATGGCGCCGAGGAACAGAGCATCCATGGCGTGCCAGCCGAAAGCGAGTCCGAGTTCATAGCCCAGCCACAGCATGGTGACGATGCCGGCGAGTGCGGCAACCACGGCCGTGGCGCCGACCCGGCGCAGGTGGCGCAGCGAGAATTCGAGGCCCAGCGCGAACAGCAGGAAGATCAGGCCGAGCTCGGCCACGGTGCGGATGCTCTGCTCGTCCGTGACCAGGGTGTAGGGCGGCGTGTGCGGGCCGATCAGCACGCCCGCGGCGATGTAGCCGAGCACGACCGGCTGGCGCAGCAGGTGGAACAGCACGGTGACGACGCCCGCGGCGAGCATGATCACGGCCAG
>DATIVQ010000374.1:0-3579 GCA_035465735.1 Rudaea sp. | reverse complement strand
CGCACCTATGTGCTTTGCGACGACAACGGCCAGATTACGGAGACGCACTCGGTTTCCGCGGGCCTGGATTATCCCGGCGTTGGTCCCGAGCATGCGTTCCTCAAGGACGCGGGCCGCGCCGAATACGTCGGCATCACCGACGACGAGGCGCTGGCCGCGTTCCATGAACTCGCACGCACCGAAGGCATCCTCGCCGCGCTCGAATCCAGCCACGCCGTCGCGCAGGGCATCAAGCTCGCGCGCGAAATGAAGAAGGAGCAATGGATTCTCGTCAACCTGTCCGGCCGTGGCGACAAGGACGTGCATACGATTGCCGCCCGGGAAGGGATTTCGCTGTGAACCGCATCGACGCGCAATTCGGCGAATTGAAGGCCGCCGGCCGCAAGGGATTGATCCCGTTCGTCACCGCCGGCGACCCGTTTCCCGAAAGCACGGTCGCGCTGCTGCATTCACTCGTGCGGGGCGGCGCGGACCTGATCGAGATCGGCGTGCCGTTTTCCGATCCCATGGCCGATGGCCCGGTCATCCAGCATGCGAACGAACGCGCGCTGGATAGAGGCGTGGGCCTGGCGCAAATCTTCGGCTGGGTCGCCGAATTCCGCAAAACGGATTCCGCGACGCCGATCGTGCTGATGGGCTACCTCAATCCGGTCGAAATTTACGGCTATTCGCGCTTTGCCCGCGACGCGGCTGCCGCCGGCGTCGATGGCGTGCTGCTGGTGGATTGCCCGCTGGAAGAAGCGCAAACCGCGCAGGCGCTCGACGCCGCCGGTCTGCGCCGGATTTTCCTCAGCGCGCCGACCACGTCCGCGCCCCGGCTTGCCGCGCTGAGCGAAGCCGCGCGCGGCTTCCTGTACCATGTCGCGTTTGCCGGCGTCACTGGCGCGAACCGACTGAGCCTGGATGCGGTGCGTGAACGCGTCGCCGCGATCAAGGCGCGCACGCGCACGCCGGTCGCGGTCGGTTTTGGCGTGCGCGATGCGGCATCTGCCGCAGCGATTGCACAGTTCGCCGATGCGGTGGTGATCGGCAGCGCCCTGGTCGAGCGACTGGCGGGCGCGAATTCGGCAGAAGCGGCTTGCACTGCCGCGCGCGAGTTCCTCGCGCCGATTCGCGCCGCGCTGGATGCGGGAGCGCAGGCGCATGCCGCGTAGTCCGCGCCCGCCACAGGACATGCCGGTGCCGGCCGAGGTACCGCTGGAAACGGGAGCGGTAGACGACATGGCTTTGGCACGTTCGGCCGTGGCGGCATCGCAAGTAGGAGACGTTGAAGACATGAGCTGGCTGCAAAAATTGATGTCCTCGCGCATCCGCACCGAGGGCACCACGGCCAAGGGCAAGGTACCCGAAGGCCTGTGGGAAAAATGCGATGGCTGCGGCGCGGTGCTGTACCGGCCGGAGCTCGAGCGCAATCTCGAGGTGTGCCCGAAGTGCGGGCATCACCACGCGATCGGCGCGCGCAAGCGCCTTGCCGCGCTCTTCGACGAGGGCGCCGGCGAGGAATTGTTCGCGGGGCTCGAACCTGTCGATGCACTGAAATTCCGCGACTCGAAAAAATACAAGGATCGCCTCGTCGCTGCACAGAAACAGACCGGCGAGAAGGATTCGCTTGTCGCCATGCGCGGTCTGCTCAAGACACGGCCGCTGGTGGCCTGTGCCTTCGAATTCGCTTTCATGGGCGGTTCGATGGCCTCGGTCGGCGGCGAGAAGTTCGCGCGCGCGGCGGAACTCGCGTTCGACGAACGCATCCCGTTCGTGTGCTTTTCCGCCAGCGGCGGCATGCGCATGCAGGAAGGCCTGCTCTCGCTGATGCAGATGGCCAAGGTCTCCGCGGCGCTCGCGCGCTTGCGCAACGCCGGCATTCCATACGTGTCGGTGATGACGCATCCGACCACCGGCGGCGTGTCGGCAAGTCTTGGCATGCTTGGCGACCTCAATATCGGCGAGCCGAAGGCGCAGATCGGTTTCGCCGGTCCGCGCGTGATCGAGCAGACCGTGCGCGAAACCCTGCCCGAAGGTTTCCAGCGTTCAGAGTTCCTGCTCGAACACGGCGCGATCGATTTGATCGTCGACCGCCGCGAGATGCGCGACAAACTGGCGGCGCTGTTCGCGCTGCTGATGCGGCAGCCGAAGGCAGCCTGACCGCAAGACGTGTCCGCCAAGACGCTCGCCGACTGGCTGGATTACCAGCAGCGCGTACATCCGCGTGCGATCGAACTGGGACTGGATCGCGTGCGCGAGGTCTGGCGCCGCTTGGGTGCGCCGGCGCCCGCACCGGTCGTCATCAGCGTCGGCGGCACCAATGGCAAGGGTTCCACGGTCGCTTTCCTCGAGACGATGCTGCGGGAGATGGGCAAGCGCGTGGGCTGTTACAGCTCGCCGCACCTGCGGCGCTACAACGAACGCATCCGTGTTGCCGGCGCGGATGCGGACGATGCCGCGCTCATCGAAGCCTTCGAGCGCATCGATGAGGCGCGTGCGGCCGATTCGATCGAACCCGTGCCGCTGACCTATTTCGAATTCGGAACACTTGCGGCATTGTGGATATTTGCGCATGGCGGCCTTGACGTAGCCGTGCTCGAGGTCGGCCTCGGCGGGCGCCTGGATGCCGTCAACCTCATCGATGCCGACGCCGCCATCGTCGTCACCGTGGACCTCGACCATCAGGACTGGCTCGGCAACGACATCGACAGCATCGGCCGCGAGAAGGCGGGCATTTTCCGGCGTGGTCGCCCCGCGATCGTCGGCATGCGCGAGCCGCCGCGCGGACTACTCGACGAGGCCGCGCGCATCGGCGCGCGCGTGTCGCTGGCCGGAGGCGATTTCCGGGCCGCTTCGCAAACCGGCGCATGGCGTTGGGATTGCGCGGACACGACATTGACGCTTCCCGAACCCCGGCTCGCCGCGCCCTGCCAGATCGACAATGCCGCTGCCGCGATCATGGCCTTGTACAGTTTGCGCGAACGGCTCGGCTGGGACGCGCGCGCCATCGCCCGCGGCGTGCGCGAGGCGCGTGTTCCGGCGCGTCTGCAGCGGCTGCAAAAACCCGGTGCTCCCGAACTCGTGATCGACGTCGGCCACAATCCGCAGGCGGCACGCGTGCTCGCGCAGTGGCTCGCCGCGCACCCGCCGCGCGGCCGCAATATCGCCGTATTCGGCGCGCTTTCCGACAAGGACGTTGCCGGAATCGTCACTCCGCTCGTGCCGCACATTGCGCAATGGCATATCACCGGACTCGACGCCGACAGCCCACGTGGGCTGAACGCCGCGCAACTGCGCGAGCGCATGCCGTCGCTGCCTGCAGGCGCACATGCCAGCGTCGATGCCGCGCTTGACGCTGCATTCGCACAGGCCACGACGGACGATCGCATCCTCGCGTTCGGTTCGTTCTTCGTCGCCGCGCCGGCGCTGGAATGGGCGCGGCGCACGGGTTATCTCTGAGGCAAGCGGGTATAATTGCAGCATCCGTCGAGGAGCCGCTCATGGATTCCGCACTGAAACAACGCCTGATCGGCGCCGCCGTGCTGATTGCGCTGGCCGTGATCTTCGTGCCCATGTTCCTGGGCAATGCGCCGCCGC
>DATIVQ010000373.1:0-1754 GCA_035465735.1 Rudaea sp. | reverse complement strand
GACGTCGTTTTCAACAACGGATTCGACGGCTGTCCGTTGCTGTTCTGAAGCCATCCCGGGCTAGGCGGCGGCGCGGCAGTGGGCGACAATGCCGCGCATGAGTGCCGAACCCGCACACAAGCCGGAAACCGCCGAAGCTTCGACGGTCGATGCGACACAGGCAAAGCCTGACGAATCGACGCCGCAGAAGCCTGCCGAGCAGACCGTCGAGCAGGTGCTCGGCAGCGTGCACACGTCCAATTTTCCGGATCTGCTGCGCGAACTCGGCGGCTGCCTGATCGTGAGCACGTACCAGGCCGGCAAGCTCGTGATCCTGCGGCCGGACGGCAACTCGATCAACACGCATTTCCGCACCTTCAACCGGCCCATGGGCATGGCCGCCGACCGCCAGCGCCTGATGCTCGGTGCGCTGATGGAAATCGTCGAGTTCCGCAACATGCCGGACGTCGCCAAGCGCCTGCACGATCCGCCGCGCCACGACGCGGTGTATATGGCGCGGCGCGGCCACATCACCGGCGCCATCGACATTCACGAGATGGCCTGGGACGCCGACGGCGCGATCTGGTTCGTCAACACCGCGTTCTCGTGCCTGTGCACGCTGGACACAAAATCCAGCTTCGTGCCGCGCTGGCGGCCGAAGTTCGTCAGCCACTACGCGCCGGAAGACCGCTGCCATCTCAACGGCCTGGCCATGCGCAACGGCATCCCGCGCTACGTCACCGCACTGGGCGAAACGAACACGCGCGAGGGCTGGCGCGCGAACAAGCGCGATGGCGGCCTGATCATCGACGTGACCACCAACCGCGTGGTCACGCGCGGCCTGTCGATGCCGCACTCGCCGCGCTGGTACGACAACCGCCTGTGGGTGCTCGAATCCGGGCGCGGCGCGCTGTGCACCGTCGATCCGAAGACCGGCGCACGCACCGACATCGCGCGCGTACCGGGCTTCTGCCGTGGCCTTGATTTCATCGGCCCGATAGCATTCATCGGCCTGTCGCAACTGCGCGGCACCACGCCTTTCACCGACATCCCGATCACCGACGACAATGCCGAACGACTCTCGGGAGTATGGGCGGTGCACATCGGCACCGGCAAGACCATCGCGTTCCTGAAATTCACCGGGGGTGTGCAGGAAATCTTCGCCGTACAGGCCGTGCACGGCGTGCTGTTTCCGGAGATCGTGCACGAAGGCGAACTGCTCGGCAGCTCTTATGCCCTGCCGGACAAGGCACTGAAGGAAGTTGGCTTCTCGCCGCCTCCGGAACCCAAGCCCGATACGCCAGCTACAGGCTATGTCGCGCCAGATACAGCCGCAACAGACGCCAACACTCCTGCCGAGGCAAACTGATGGATGACACCAGGGACGAGATCGCCGGTTTCCGTTTCGTGCCGCACTGGCAGATCGAATCGGCCGAAAACGACGACGCCGTGCTGCAGTTCTGGGAACGCGAGGGGGCCCTTTCCAACGACGTCAAGACGCAAGAGCGCCTGCGCCAGGTCGTGCTCGATGCGCGCGATGCGGACGGCCGCGTGGCCGGCGTATCCACTGCGATTCCGATGACCCTGCCCCGTCTGGGTCAACCGACATACTATTTCCGTTGTTTCATCGGCAAGCAATGGCGCACTTCGCGCCTGGTGCTGCATCTTCTGCGGCGCACCTTCACGACTCTCGAGGAGCATGCGCGCCGCCATGATTTCCCGTGCATCGGGGTGGTTCTCGAACTCGAAAACGAACGCTTCGGCGAGACGCTCAA
>DATIVQ010000372.1:0-3648 GCA_035465735.1 Rudaea sp. | reverse complement strand
ATACAAGGTCGAACTCTGGCCGTAATAGGACATCTCCTGCGCGCCGACCTTGCGCGCGTGCACGAACACCACGGCGTCGGCATGGCCGCGCAGTATGGCGAGGGCTTCAGCGAAGCGCGGACGTTCGCCGCCGAGCAGATGGTCCACGCGCGGCATCGAATCCTGATCGCTGACACGGTAGCCATGGCGCTGCAGCGTAGCTTCGATGGCCTGTTCCGCCGGCTCGGATATTGCGTCATCGCCGCTGGCAAGCACGACCACGACCGGCACGTGTGGCTTGGGTGGTGCCATGACCTTGGGCGGTTCTGTCGCGCGCGCGATCTGCACTGGCGGTGCAGCCTGCTCGGCGGTGTTGGCAACGGCGGCCGGCGCGGCCGTGTTGGCGGGCGGAGCCGGAGCGGGAGAAATCGCCGTGGATGAATTTGACGGCGTGGTTTCGGCATAGCGCGGATCGGTCGGCGGCGGCGCCTCGGAAGCGGGCGTGGCCGCGGGCGATTGTACCGCTGCGGTTGGCTGCTGCGGCGCAGGCGCGGCTGGTTGCGTCGTCGCCAGTGTCGCAGCGCTCGGTGTCGAGTTGGCCGCCGTGCCCGCGCCCAGGAATTGCTGCAACATCGGAATGCGGTCGCGGAACGCCCAGGCGCCACCGGCCAAACCGAGGATCAGGATCGCGGCGATCGCCAAGGGCAGCATCGGCGAGGATTTCGCCGGCGCCTGCGGCTGCAGCACGGGTTGATGCGCGCCCATCGCCGGCTGCGCGGGAGCGGGCGGCGTCGGCCGGCTGACCGGCAAGGGTTGCGGCGTCGGCGAGGTCGTCGGCAGCGGGCGCTGGCCGGACACCGGCGTCTTCTGTCCGACCATCGTCGCCGCGGCGGTCGACATCCTGGTCTGCAGGGTGATCGGGCCACCCTTGGCGACCAGCGGATGCCTGCTCAAATCCGCGACCAGTTCCTGGCAACTCTGGTAGCGTTCGGCCGGATCCTTGGCCACCATCTTGGCGAGGATGCGCTCAAGCTCCGGATCGACCTCGGCATTGAGCGTGCGCACGTCCGGAATCTCGGCCTTGACCACTTCCAGCATCAGGCCCAGAGGCGATTCGTCGGTGAACGGCATGCGGCCCGCGAGGCATTCGAACAACACGATGCCGAGCGAGAAGATGTCCGAGCGCTGGTCGACCGGCTTGCCTTGGCACACTTCCGGGGACAGGTAACCCGGGGTACCGACGAACTCGCCGGTGGAGGTGAGCTTCTTGGAGAAATCCTGCGAGGACAGGGCGATGCCGAAGTCGGCGATCTTGACCGCGCCCTTGCTCGTGATCATCAAATTGCCCGGCTTGATGTCGCGGTGGATCACCCCCTTGTCGTGGGCGGTGGCCAAGCCCAGCGCGGTCTGATAGACGATCTTGGCGGATTGTTCGGGTTTGAGCTTGCCTTCGCGCTTGAGCAGGGATCCGAGCGATTCGCCATCGACGAATTCCATGACGAAGTAGGTTTGTCCGGCATCGTCGCCGATGAAATAGATCGAGATGATGTGCGGATCGTTGAGCGCGGCCATGGAACGCGCTTCGCGCAGGAAGCGCTCCTTGACGGACTCGTCGTGGGCGAGCGACTCGGCCAGCACCTTGATCGCCACGTAGCGGTTGAGCGAGGTTTCGTAACCCTTGTAGACCACGCCCATGCCGCCGCGGCCAAGCTCGGCGATGATGTCGTAGTGACCCAGATGCTCTTTCATGACCGGCTCCACGGCCCCCAGGGCCGATTGCTAAGTGGCAAAATACTACCACCGCAAGCTGAACTGGCCCCGTGCAGGACTTGGCGGGGATGACGTTGCGCAGTCGGCAACGAATGTGCCAATTGGATCACGTTTCAGGCGGAATGGACGCCTTCGATTTCCATCAACAATTCGCGCCGGCAGATGTCGCCTTGCAGGAGCACAAGCGGCACGGCCTCGCCGAGCCGGGAGCGCAGGAGTTCGCGCACGACCGGCAGATCCTGCGCATGGCGTACGTAAACTTTGAGCGGGCTGTGCGCGTCCAGTGGTGCAAGGCTGCCGGCAGCGGCGAGCAGGCTGCGCAAGTTGGCCAGCGTCTCGTCCAGCTGCGCGGCGAGATCCTCGGGATGGTGCGAGGCATGGCCAACGATCGCGGCGGTGCCGGAGATATACAGTTGCGGCGCGGCGGTCGGTGCCCGCATCGCGCGCGCGAAACCCGGCGCGGCCGGACCGTATCGGCGCGGATAGCGCCAGGCATTGACCTGGCGCGGATTTTCCACGGCTTGCCCGGGCAGGCGTGCGGCCAGCGCATAAACCTGCAGCACGCGCAGGCCGTCGCAAAGTCCGATCGCCGTGGCTGCCGGATACGTCGCCGTGAACGCAGCGTCCATGCCGGCCGCGCGGCCGGCGCAGAATTGCCGGTAGCGTTCGGCGTCGCCCTCACCATCGTTGATGGCGTCCAGATAATTCCATACGCGCAGGAAATGCGGCGTGGCGCTGCGGCGCGACCACTGCGCGAGGCTTTCGTAAGCGTGTTGGGCGGCGCCGGCGATGCCGCCGTGCGCGTTCTCGTCCGTTTCCAGCGCGACAAAGGCGTAATCACCATCGCTGGCCCAGGTCAGGTCGCCCCGGCGGCCATGCGCGATGCGGCCCGTGCCGCGCCAGATTTCCAGCGGCGCCGGCGACTGCGCATGCAACCGCACTTGCAGCGAGCGCGGATCGAGGCGGGCTTGGCCGGTACCGCCGAAGCCGATCGCGGCGAGCGTGTCCGCTTGCGCGAGGACATCGGCGGTACGCGCATCGGCGTATTCGATGCGCAATGACGGCAGCCGCCCAGGCGCGCGAGTGGCTTCGTTTGCCAGAGCGTGGGCGGGCCGAAGGGTCATGCCCTGCATGATACTATGTCCATGCGATTGTCCCTGGTCGCTAAAATCACGAAGCAGCCATCCATGGCCGCACTTTCAATGGAAGCCATGCTTGCACAAACGCCTGCCGAGCACGAGCTGGCCGAGCTGATCGTCGGCAGCCTGAATCTGGAAAACACCACCGCCAATCAGATCGAACCGGAAGCGCCGCTATTCGGCGGCGGTTTGGGCCTGGATTCCATTGACGCGCTGGAATTGGCGCTGGCCATTTCCAAGCGCTACGGCTTTTCGCTGCGGTCGGACAATCCCGACAACAAACGGATTTTCTCCAGTCTGCGCGAGCTGAGCGCGCACGTGCAAAGCCAGCGTAAGAGTTAGCGATGTTCCGCGCGTTCGCCTGGCTAGGCGTCGTTGCGTTGGTGTTGCTCGGGCACCTTTTCGGCGGCGAAAGATTGCGCGGTGCACTTGATGCGCTGCCTGCGCTGATCGCTGCGTTGGTTGGCCGCTTGTTCGCACGCACTTTGGCGCGTGGGCGCACGCCGCTGATCGCGCGCGCCATTGCCGCCATCGACGGGCCGCGGTGGCTGGACGATCCCAAGGTCGCGGGCTACGCACGCCGCCTCACCGCGGTCTGGGCCGCGTGGCAATTCGCCCTGGCCGCCTGCGCCGCGCTGCTGGCTTTGCATGCGCACGGAATTTTCGCCGACGCGGCGTGGCTGCCGTCGCTGCGCATGTTCGGCTGGATCGTCTTGCCGTTGGCCGTCGCCGCCCTCTTCCTCGGCGAATATTTCCTGCG
>DATIVQ010000371.1:0-14084 GCA_035465735.1 Rudaea sp. | reverse complement strand
CCGAAGACTTCCTCAAGTTCATCTTCCGCATGGTGCTGGCCGAGCGCCCCGACGACATGGCGTTCTTCGCCGAGCGCGTCGAAAAAACGGCGATATCGCGCCTCGAGTCGATCATCGCCGCGCCGTTCGCGCAGATCGACTACACCGATGCGGTCGAGATCCTGAAGAAATCCGGCCGCAAGTTCGACTACGCGGTCGAATGGGGCGCGGACCTGCAGACCGAGCACGAGCGCTTCCTCACCGAGGAATACGTCGGTGGGCCGGTGGTCGTGAAGAATTACCCGGAGAAGATCAAGGCGTTCTACATGCGCCTCAACGACGACGGCCGCACCGTCGCGGCGATGGACGTGCTCGCGCCCGGCATCGGCGAGATCATCGGCGGCTCGCAGCGCGAGGAGCGCCTCGACATCCTCGACCGGCGCATCGCGCAGTTCGGCCTCGATCCGAAGATGTATTCGTGGTACCGCGACTTCCGCCGCTACGGAACCGTGCCGCACGCAGGCTTCGGGCTCGGCTTCGAACGCCTCGTCGTCTACGTCTGCGGGCTGTCGAATATCCGTGATGCCATTCCCTATCCGCGCGTGCCGGGCAGCGCGGAGTTCTGATCGTGGCCGCGCACGACGACGAACAGTGGTGGCTGGCCGCGCTCGGCGACATGCTCGTCTGGGCGCGTTTGCGTATCAGCGAATCCGGCAACGCGGAAGTGTTCGACGCGCGCGGCGAAACGCTGGTCTACGACGACGAAGACAGCGCGCGCGCCGCCTTGCTGGATGCCGAATTCCGCGCCTTTGACGGTCTCGACGACGACGACGCGGCACAACTGGGATTCGACCTGGATTCTCTCGCGCCGCCGGAAGGCGAAGACGATGAGGAATTGCTCGCGCTGATGACGGAAAAACTCGCGTGGGGGCATGCCTGATGGACTTGAACCTGCAAGGCAGGCACGCCCTCGTCTGCGGCGGCTCCCAAGGCATCGGCCGCGCGGCAGCCGTTGAATTGGCCCAACTCGGCGCCGACGTCACTGTCCTGGCGCGCTCGCGCGAGGCATTGCAAGCCGTCGTGGATGGCCTGCCGAAGACGCATCCCGAGCAGACGCACGCAAGCATCGCGGTGGACGCGAACGATCACGCTGAACTGCGCGCGCGCATCGAACAACTGGTGCTAACGCGGCCGGTGCAGATCCTCGTCAACAACAGCGGCGGCCCGCCGGGCGGACCGGCACATAGTGCACACGTGGACGAGTATACAAACGCCTTCCGTCAGCATCTGATTGCCAACCAGATCGCGCTGCAGGCGGTGCTGCCCGGCATGCGCGCCGCCGGTTACGGCCGCGTCGTCAACGTGATTTCCACCTCCGTCAAGGAGCCGATCGACAACCTCGGTGTATCCAACACGGTACGCGCCGCGGTCGCCGGCTGGGCCAAGACTTGTTCGCGCGAACTCGCGCCTCACGGCGTCACGGTGAACAACGTGCTACCGGGATTCACCAAGACCCAGCGCCTGAGCGCCATCATTGCCGCCAAGGCCAAAGCCTCGGGCGCATCCGAGGAAGAGGTCGCGCGCGAACTGCAAGGCGTCGTCCCGGCCGGACGTTTCGCCGTCCCTGCCGAAGTCGCCGCCGTAATCGCATTCCTGTGCACGCCGGCCGCCGCCTACGTAAACGGCGTCAGCATCGCGGTGGATGGTGGACGTACGCACGCGCTGAGCTGATCCCCGTCCAGTCTTGCCGCATCCGGGCGCGGCGGCTACTCTGCTGACCTAGCCAGATCGCGCCATGACCCCCTCCTTCGTACACCTCCGCGTCCACAGCGAATACTCGCTGGTCGATTCGACCCTGCGCATGCCGGACAAGCCCGAATACGGCGATCCGGCCAAGGCGAAGCGGTTGAATCTGATCAGCCGCGCCGTGCAGATGGGCCTGCCTGCGCTGGCACTCACCGACGAAAGCAACCTGTTCGCGCTGGTCAAGTTCTATCGCGCGGCCGAAGCGAACGGCGTGAAGCCCATTGCCGGCGCGGATTTGTGGATCGCCGGTCCCAACGACGTGACGCCGTCGCGGCTGACCGTGCTGTGCCAGAACCGCGAGGGCTATCTGCATCTATCGCAACTGATCTCGCGCAGCTACACGCAAGGCCGGCACGGCGACCGCGCGCTCGTCGATCCGACCTGGTTCGATGGGCACGGCACCGGACTCATCGCCATCGCCGGGCGCGAAAGCGATATCGGCCGGCACCTCGTCGCCGGCAAGCGCGATGCCGCGCTGGCATCGACGCGTGCGCTGCTGCGCCATTTCGACGACCGCCTGTATCTGGAACTCACGCGTTGCGGCCACGCCGACGAGGCGCATTTCATTTCCGCCGCTCTACAACTCGCTCAGGATGCCGACTGTCCCGTCGTCGCGACCAACGACGTGCGTTTCGGCGTGCGCGAGGATTTCGAAGCGCACGAGGCACGCGTGTGCATCCACCAGGGTCGCTTGCTCAACGACCCGAAGCGCCCGCGCGACTATACGCCCGAGCAGTACCTGAAAGCCGCCGAGGAAATGATCGAGCTGTTCGCCGATATTCCCGAAGCGCTGGAAAACAGCGTCGAGATTGCCAAGCGCTGCAATCTGGAAATGAAGTTCGGCGAATACTTCCTGCCCGCCTTTCCGGTTCCGACGCTCGACTCAGAAGCCTCGTTCATCCGCAGCCAAGCGCACACCGGCCTGGAAGCGCGCCTGTCCAAGCACGGACTCGCCCCCGATTTCACGCACACGGACTATACGAGCCGGCTCGAGCGCGAACTCGACGTGATCGTGAAAATGGGCTTCGCCGGCTACTTCCTGATCGTCGCCGACTTCATCGGCTGGGCGAAGAAAAACGCCATCCCCGTCGGACCGGGACGCGGCTCCGGCGCCGGCTCGGTCGTCGCCTGGTCGCTCGGCATCACCGATCTCGATCCGCTGCGCTATGGATTGCTGTTCGAACGCTTCCTCAATCCCGAACGCGTGTCCATGCCCGACTTCGACGTCGACTTCTGCATGGACCGCCGCGACGAGGTGATCGACTACGTCGCCAACAAGTACGGCCGCGAGAAAGTCAGCCAGATCATCACCTACGGCACGATGGCGGCCAAGGCCGTGCTGCGCGACGCCGGCCGCGTGCTCGGCATGGGCTACGGCCAGGTCGATCAGATCGCCAAGCTCATCCCGCTCAAGCCGGCCGACCCGCTCAGCCTCGACGATGCGCTCGGCGCCAGCGAGCGCTCGCGCCGGGAAAGCGATCGCATCGTTCCGGAATTCAAGACACGCTACGAATCCGAGGACGAGGTGCGCGAGCTGGTGGACCTGGCGCGCCGCATCGAGGACCTCGTGCGCAATGCCGGCAAGCATGCCGGCGGCGTGGTGATCGCGCCGAGTGCGCTGACCGATTTCGCCCCGCTCTACTGCGAGGATGGCGGCGATGGCGTCGTCACCCAGTTCGACAAGGACGACGTCGAGGCCGTCGGACTGGTCAAGTTCGACTTCCTCGGCCTGCGCACGCTGACGATCATCGACTGGGCCGTGAAGGCGATCAATGTGCGCCGCGCGGCAAGCGGCGAAGCCCCGCTCGACATAGCCACCTTGCCGCTCGACGACGCACGCGTGTTCGCCCTGTTCCAGAATGCGCGCACTGTCGCGGTGTTCCAGTTCGAAGGCAACGGCATGCAGCGCATGCTGGTGAAGGCCAAGCCCGATCGCTTCGACGATCTGATGGCGCTGACGTCGCTGTTCCGCCCCGGCCCGATGGAACAGATCGACAGTTTCTGCCGGCGCAAGAACGGCGAGGAACGCATCGACTATGCCGATCCGCGCGTCGAGCCGGTGCTGCGCGAGACCTACGGCATCATGGTTTACCAGGAACAGGTCATGCAGATGGCGCAGATCGTCGGCGGTTACTCGCTCGGCGGCGCCGACCTGCTGCGCCGCGCGATGGGCAAGAAGATCGCCGCCGAAATGGCCAAGCATCGCGTCGTCTTCGGCGAGGGCGCGGCCAAGAACGGCGTCGCCGGCGACAAGGCCGACGCGATCTTCGACCTGATGGAGAAATTCGCCGGCTACGGCTTCAACAAGTCGCACGCCGCCGCCTACGCACTGGTTTCCTACCAGACCGCGTGGCTGAAAGTGCACTACCCGGCCGAATTCATGGCGGCGGTGCTGTCCAGTGACATGGACAACACCGACAAGGTCGTCACCTTCCTCGCCGAGGCGCGCGCATTGGGATTGACGGTGCTGCCGCCGGACGTGAACGCCTCGACCTACCTGTTCGAGGCCACGGATCCGGCAACCATCCGCTACGGACTCGGCGCCGTGAAAGGCGTCGGCCGAAATGCCGTCGACAACCTCGTGCAGGCGCGCGCGCAAGGTGGCGCGTTCGTGGATCTGCCCGACTTTTGCCAGCGCGTGGATGGACAAAAGGTCAACAAGCGCGTGCTCGAAGCGCTGATCCTGTCCGGCGCGATGGATGCGCTCGGTGCCAATCGCGCCAGCCTGATGGCGCAATTGCCCGAATGCCTGCGTGCCGCCGAACAGGCTGCACGCGATGCCGCGGCGGGACAAAACGACATGTTCGGCGCGGCGAGCGCCACGCCAGCGCCGCGCGTAACGCTGGCGAATGTTCCCGAGTGGCCGCCCGAGCAGCGCCTCGCCGGCGAGCGCGACACGCTCGGGCATTATCTTTCCGGCCATCCGACCCTGCTCTGGCGCGACACGCTGGCGCAACTGGCAACGTGTCCCATCGGCGAGATCGGCCAGCGTTACCAGCCGCCGAAGCCGCGCGCAGACGACGACGGCAACCGCTTCCGGCGCCCGCCGGAAACGCCCTGGATCGTTGCCGGCCAACTCGTGGACCTGCGCAAGCGCGGCACCGATCAGGCCTTCGTGCAACTGGAGGATTTCAGCGGCCGCATCGAAGTGAGCCTTTTCCGCGAGGCTTTCGTCGAATTCGCGCCGCTGCTCACGCGCGACGCCATTCTCGTCGTCGAAGGCGGACTGGCGTGGGACGACTTCGCCGGCGCATTGCGCATCCGCGCGCGACGTGTGCTCACCCTCAACGAGGCCTGCGAGCGGCAGGCAAAGCTGCTGCGCATCCGTTTGAATGGTGGCGGCGCCGGCGCCCTGCCCGCGCTGCGCGAACTCCTCGCCGGCTATCGCGGCGGACTCACGCCCCTGCGCGTGCACTACGCCAGCGATGCGGGCAGCGTCGAACTCGAACTCGGGCCCGAGTGGCGCGTGCGCGCCACGGCCGATCTCAAGCGCAGCCTGGATGCGCTGCAGGGGGTGAAATCCACGGAATGGGTCCTCGGCCGCACCAGCGGCAATTGAACCCGGGGTATTCCACCTCGCCTATGGCTATAATTCGCGGCTTCGCGTCCACGTTTTCGGCATGAACCCCAACTTCCTCGATTTCGAACAGCCCATCGCCGAACTGGAAGGCAAGATCCAGGAGCTGCGCCATGCCAGCCACGGCCAGGCGTTCAACATCGAAGACGAAGTGCGCAAGCTGCGCGACAAGCTCAAGCGCAAGACCGCGGAAATCTTCAAGGATCTGACGCCTTGGCAGATCGCGCAGTTGGCGCGGCACCCGGCGCGCCCGTACACGCTCGACTATGTGCAGACGATCTGCGAGGAATTCCACGAACTCGCCGGCGATCGTGCCTATGCCGACGACGCGGCCATCGTGGGCGGACTGGCGCGCATGGACGGGCGCGCGATCATGGTGATCGGCCAGCAGAAAGGCCGCGATACCAAGACCAAGATCCGGCGCAATTTCGGCATGCCGCGTCCGGAGGGATATCGCAAGGCGCTGCGCTTGATGCAGATGGCCGAGCGCTTCGGCCTGCCGATCCTCACCTTCATCGACACCCCCGGCGCCTACCCCGGCGTCGGCGCCGAGGAACGCGGCCAGTCCGAGGCGATCGCGCGCAACCTGCTCGAGATGTCGCAGTTGCGCGTGCCGATCGTGTGCACAGTGATCGGCGAAGGCGGTTCGGGCGGCGCGCTTGCCATCGGCGTGGGCGACCGTACCATCATGCTGCAATATTCGACCTACTCGGTAATCTCACCCGAAGGCTGTGCCTCGATCCTGTGGAAAAGCGCGGACCGGGCGCGCGACGCAGCCGAGGCGCTCGGCCTGACCGCACCGCGCCTGCTCGAACTCGGACTCATCGACAAGGTGGTACGCGAACCGCTCGGCGGCGCGCACCGCGACCCGCGCGCGATGGCGATCCGCCTCAAGGCAGTGTTGCGCAACCAGCTCGACGAACTCGACCGCCGCGATCGCGCCGGCATCGTCGGCGAGCGCTACAAGCGCCTGCGCCGCTATGGCGCTTTCAAGTCGTAGCGTGGTCGACCTCGATCTCGATGCCACCGACCATGCTGGCGACGAGATTGTAAAGCGCTCCACCGATCGCGCCAGCGATGAATCCGATCACGCCGTACATGATCGGAAAGATGATCAGGGCGGCGATGCCCGCAATACCCATGATGCCGGCGGCCTCGTTGCCGCCCAGTCTGCCGATCATTGCTCCGAACGCCATGAAGAACAGGGCGATGATCACGCCGAATATCGCCATCAGGACCATCTGGAATACCGCAAGCTTCAATACCGCAACGCGTTTGATGACCATGACAACCTCCCCATTGAGATGAGTCCGCCGCGACCGCGGACGTGCTGACGCTACCCGAGGCCAATGCCTAGCGCAACCGGTTCTGGCACCATGCACGCATGTCGACATCGTTGATCGGACCGTTGCACGCCCAACTCGATGCCCTGCCGCAAGGCCCGCTGGCGGTGGCCTTCAGCGGCGGCATGGATTCGAGTGTGCTGCTGCACGCGCTCGCCCGCTCGCCTGTCGCACGCGCACGCGGCCTGCGCGCGATCCACGTCGATCACGGGCTGCATGCAGATAGCATGAACTGGGCGGCACACTGCCGCGAATTCGTCACGTGGCTGGATTTGCCACTGCAAGTCATTGCCGTAAGCGTGGATCGTGCTGCCGGGACCGGCCTGGAAGACGCGGCAAGGCGCGCTCGCCACGCCGCGTTTGTCGGCGAACTCCAGCCCGGCGAAATCCTCGCCCTCGCCCAGCACCGCGGTGATCAAGCCGAAACCGTGCTGCTCAAACTGTTGCGCGGTGCCGGGCCGGAAGGACTCGGCGCGATGCGCAACTTGCGCGAATATGGAAAAGGATACCTGTGGCGTCCCTTGCTCGATCTGCCACGCGCGGCCCTGCACGAATATGCGCAAGTTCAGGACCTGCGCTGGATCGAGGATCCCAGCAACGCGCAGACGCACCTGTCGCGCAATTTCCTGCGCCACGAAATCCTGCCCCGCCTGGCAACGCAATGGCCCCATGCCGAAGCCGCGCTGGCGCACAGCGCGAGGTGGCTGCGCGCCGCCGCCGATTACATCGACACGCAGTCGGCTGCTGCACTCGCCGGCCTGCGAGGAAACGAGCCGACGATGCTGGATTGGCGCGGCTGGCTCGCCCTGCCCGACGCATTGCGCGATCCGGTGCTGCGGCGCTGGTTGCGCGAGGCAGGTTTGGACGAACCGGCGCACTTCCATGTCGCCGAACTCGAACGCCAGCTGCTCGCCGCGAGCGATCGCAAGCCCTGCGTCGCCTTCGACAACACGGAACTGCGCCGGCATCGCAACTGGCTGCGTGCGACCCGCCGCGGCGGCGCACGTGCCGATTGATTCCCGGGCGCGGCTGCGGTAGCGTGCGCGCCATGCGCAAGACCGATGGCAAATCCTCCGACCCCAAGCCTGCAGAGCCTGCCGCATCCGACCGCATCGCCGACTTCGAAAAATCGCTCGATGAGCTCGAGAAACTTGTCGGCAAGATGGAACAAGGCGAGCAGAGCTTGGATGATTCGCTCAAATCCTACGAACGCGGCATCGCCCTTTACCGCAATTGTCAGAGCGCGCTGGAACAGGCGGAATTGCGGGTAAAACTGCTGTCCGATCCGGAACAGCCCGACGAAGCCGAAGACTTTGAACCGGAAGCGCCTTGAGCCGCCCGCTGCGCTGATCCAGTACAGCGCGCGCGCGGACAAAATGCTGGCGGCTGCGCTGCCACCCGAAGAGCAGCCGCCAACGCAACTGCACCGCGCCATGCGTTATGCCGTGCTCGGCGGTGGCAAGCGCCTGCGCCCGGTGCTGGTCTATGCCGCCGGCTGCGCACTCGGTGCGGCGCCCGGCGCGCTCGATGCATCCGCCGCGGCGGTGGAAATCATTCACGCCTATTCCCTTGTGCACGACGACCTGCCGGCGATGGACGACGACGCCTTGCGCCGTGGCCGGCCCACCTGCCACGTCGTGTTCGGCGAAGCGATGGCGATCCTCGCCGGCGATGCGCTGCAAGCGCTTGCCTTCGAAATTCTGGCCGCGGACAAGGCGCACGATTCCAGCACGCATGTAAAGATGTTGCGTACGCTTGCCGGTGCCTGCGGCTCGCAGGGCATGGCCGGCGGGCAGGCGCTGGATCTTGTCGCCGTCGGCATAACGCTCACGCCGGACGCGCTCGACCGCATGCACGAGCACAAGACCGGTGCGCTGATCCGCGCCTCGGTGCGCCTCGGTGCGCTCGCCGCAGGCTGCGCCGATGCCGCGACGCTCGCCGCGCTGGATGCCTTCGGCCATGCCGTCGGCCTCGCCTTCCAGATCCGCGACGACATCCTCGACGTCGAAGGCGACAGCGCGACCCTCGGCAAGACTGCGGGCAAGGACGCGGCGAACGCGAAACCCACGTATCCCGTCGTCCTCGGCATGGACGCTTCGCACGCACGACTGGCGCAACTCACGCAGACGGCCATCGCCGCGCTTGCGCCACTCGGCGAACGCGCGAAGGAACTCGTGGAACTGGCGCGTTACGTTGCCGAGCGCGAGAGTTGATCAACTCCCCGCTACCGTCATCCGCTCGATCAGAATCGAACCGGTGAGGATGTGTGAACGGCGGTCGACATCGGCGCCGATCGCGGCGATGCCGGCGAACATGTCGCGCAGGTTGGATGCAATGGTGATTTCCTCGACCGGGTAGGCAATCTGGCCGTTCTCCACCCAGAAGCCCGCCGCGCCACGCGAATAGTCGCCGGTGACGATGGAAACACCCTGCCCCATGACCTCGGTGACGAGCAGGCCGGTGCCGAGTTTCTCCAGCATGCCGGCGAAATCGTCCTCGCCCGGCGTCACCACGAGATTGTGCACGCCACCGGCATTGCCAGTGCTTTGCAGGCCCAGCCGGCGCGCCGAATAGCTGCCAAGCACATAGCGCCGCAGCACGCCGTTCGTCACCAGCGCATTATCCGAGGTCGCCACGCCTTCGCTGTCGAAGTTGCCCGAACCTTGTCCGCGCGGGATATGCGGACGTTCCATGATTTCGACAAAATCCGGATACAGTTTCTTGCCGGCCTGCTCGAGCAGGAAACTGGCCTTGCGATAAAGCGCACCGCCGCTGACTGCCGCGACGAGATGACCAATCAGACCGCGTGCGACTTCCGGCGCAAACAGTACCGGGCACTGGCGCGTATCGAGCTTGCGTGCGTCGCGTCGCGCCAGCGTGCGCTCGGCGGCCTTGCGTCCTATCGTCGCGATGTCGGGGAAATCGTCCGCCGCGCGCACCGTCTCGTACCAGTAATCGCGCTGCATGCCGTTGGCATCCTGTGCGATCAACGAGCACGACAGCGAGTGCCGCGTACCGCGTTCGCGGCCGACGAATCCCTGCGATGTGGCGTAGACGCCAAGCGATTCTCCTGTCTGTACCGTAGCGCCCTCGGAATTGGTGATGCCGTGCAGCGCGCGGCCCGCCTCCTCGATGCCGATGCCGAGACCAATCGCAGCCTGCGCATCGATCGCCCACGGATGCCACAGGTCCAGATCCGGAAACACGCGTGCCAGCCGCGCCGGATCGGCGAGTCCGGCGTACGGATCGGCTTCGGTGAATTTTGCGATCGCGCAGGCCTGCTCGATCGTCTTGGCGATGGAGTCGGGTGCCAGGTCCGCCGTACTCGCCGAGCCCTTGCGCTGGCCGAAATACACGGTCACGCCGAAGCTGCGGTCACGGTTGTGCTCGATGGTTTCTACCTCGCCCATGCGCACGTTCACGGACAAGCCAGTGTCGATGCTGGCGCCGACTTCCGTGTCGCTCGCGCCGGCTGCGCGGCAGCGTTGCACGACGTCCTGCGCGAGTTCGGCGAGGCGGTCGAGCTGGGCGAGCGAGTCGTCCGATTGTGCGATGATGGCGTTCATGATTTTCCAATTTTGCGTAACTGACGAATGATGCACGATCACGACGACGATTCCCATGCCGCGATACCGCGCGACGAGCGGCCCAGCCGCAGCCAGCTCAGGCGCGAGGCGCTGGACGTGCTCAAGCTGGCGCATGCGCTGGCCGCGCTTTCGGATGCACAACTCGCACCGTTGCAGCTCGACGACGACCTGCGCGACGAGATCGCGCGTACGCGCGCCGTCAAGCAGCAGATCGCGCGCAAGCGCGCCGAACAATTCCTCGCCAAGCAACTGCGCAAGCTTGACGACACGGAACTCGAATCGCTGCGCGCCGCGCTCGAACACGACCGCGAGCACGGGCGCCGCGAAGCCGCCGCCCTGCACCGCGTCGAAGACTGGCGCGAACGCCTGATCGCCGATGGCGACGCCGCGCTGGACGAACTCATGCAGCAATTTCCATCAGCCGACCGCCAGCGCCTGCGCTCACTTGCGCGCAAGGCGCGCACGGAACGCGATGGCCAAAAACCGCTGCACGCATTCCACGAATTGTTTCGCGCGCTGCGCGAACTGCTCGGCTAGGCTGCGGTACCGCCAACCGTCATTCCGTCGATCTTCAGCGTCGGCTGCCCCACACCCACCGGCACGCTCTGCCCATCCTTGCCGCACACGCCAACGCCTTCGTCGAGCTTGAGATCGTTGCCAACCATGGATACGCGCGTGAGCACTTCCGGGCCTGACCCGATCAACGTCGCGCCTTTCACCGGGCGGGTGACCTTGCCGTTCTCGATGAGGTAGGCCTCGCTCGCCGAGAACACGAACTTGCCGTTCGTGATGTCGACCTGGCCGCCGCCAAAATTCACCGCGTACAGCCCGCGTTGCACCGACGAGATGATTTCGCCCGGATCGCTCTTTCCCGGCAGCATGTAGGTATTGGTCATGCGCGGCATCGGCAGGTGCGCGAACGATTCGCGGCGGCCGTTGCCGGTGGAGCGCATGCCCATCAGGCGCGCATTGAGCTTGTCCTGCATGTAACCCTTGAGCACGCCATTTTCGACCAGCACCGTGCATTCGCCCGGCACGCCTTCATCGTCGACGGATAGCGAACCGCGTCGATTCGGCAAGGTGCCGTCGTCGACGACAGTGCACAATTCCGAGGCAACCTTCTCGCCCAGGCGTCCGGCAAAGGCGGACGTGCCCTTGCGGTTGAAATCGCCCTCGAACCCGTGGCCTATGGCCTCGTGCAACAGCACGCCGGGCCATCCAGGTCCGAGCACCACAGTCATCGTGCCGGCCGGCGCAGGTACGGAATCCAGGTTCACCAGCGCGGTGCGCACGGCTTCGCGCGCGAACGCATGCGCGCGGCCATTGGCAAGCAGTTCGCGGTAACCGTAGCGTCCGCCGCCTCCGGCATTGCCGGATTCGCGGCGACCGTTGCGCTCGACAATCACGTTCACGTTCAGGCGCACCAGCGGACGCACGTCGGCCGCCAGCGTGCCGTCGGCCGCGGCGATCAACACCGTGTCCAGCGTCGCGGCGAGACTGACGATGACCTGGGTGACGCAAGGATCGAGAGAGCGCGCGAATTGGTCCACTTCGCGCAGCAGCGCTATCTTGTCCTCGTTCGCGAGTGATTCGACCGGATCGATCGGTGCATACAGCGATTTGGCTTCGCGCGCGGCGAGCGCGAAACCCGCGCCCGGATTGCCCGACTGCGCGATCGCGCGTGCGGACTGCGCCGCAGTCAGCAGCTGCGGCAGCACGATCTCGTCGGAATACGCAAAACCGGTTTTCTCGCCACTCATCGCGCGCACGCCGACGCCCTGCTCGATGGCGTGGCTGCCTTCGCGCACGATGCCGTCCTCGAGCATCCACGACTCGCTGCGCGAATGCTGGAAGTACAGGTCCGCCGCGTCGATGGACGGGCCCATCAGCTTCGCGAACACGCGGTCGAGATCGCGGCTGGAGAATCCGCCGGGCTGGAGCAATTGGCGTTCGGCCTGGGCAAGCAAGGTCATGGACATTCGATTTCCGTTTGCAAGATTGAAACGCCGGCGTTATGCGCCGCTGCCGCCGGTCGCAGGCGCCGCCGCGTTCTTCGGTTTGGAAGGCTGCGGCTTTTTCGGCGCTGGCTCGCCCTTGACAGTCTCCTTGGCGATTTCGGTGATCACGGGCTTATCCCAACTGCCGGTGACGCTGTAGCGCACGCGCGTGACCTCATTGAGCGCCTTCTTGAGCACGCCTTGCAGCACCGCGCCGGCGGCAGCTCCGACCGGCCCGCCGACCACGGCGCCGCCGATCATCAAGGCGCCGCCGACATGCGGGGTGACTTGCATAGTTTGGTCGTAATCCTTCGCTTTCAAGCCGGCACGGCCGTTCACGACGATGTCCGCCGCCGGACCCTTGACGGTCAATCCCGTCGTATACGCATTGCCGTCCTTGAGCGTGAAGGTTCCTTCGATGGAATCGAAGCTGAAACCGGACTTGAAGAAATCGCCGAAGTCCAGCGCCAGCCGGCGCGGAATCGCGCTCAGATTGAACAAGCCGAAGATGCGCCCGGCGCCTGGGGTATCGGCATCGGGAATGCGGCCCTCGGCCACCGACACTTTCAGCGTGCCGTCGAGCCGCGCCAGCGCGAACGTCGACGGCGATCCGGCCCACCGGCCCTGGATATGGGCAACGGTCGCGCCGCCGTCGACGACGCCGGCATAACCGAACGTGTCGAGCATGCGCCCGAGGTTGTACGCGGAAAAATCCACGGAAAAATCGGAAACGTCGTTGCCTGGCTTGCCGGTCCAGTCGCCGCGCGCGCGCATTTCCACGTTTTTTGAATGCGTGGTGACCTGTTCGAAATGGGTGCCGTTGGCGATCGGATAGCTCTCCACGACGGTGCTGCCGAAGCGCGAATCGCCGAGGCGGAAATCGCCGATGCGGATGTGCAGCGGCGGTACGTTGGCGGGATTTTCGCCCGCCATGGCACTGGTCTCGCTGTCGCCCACGTCCGGCCAGTAAATCCGGTCGAACTGCGCGGTGACGCCGCGCTGGCGGAAATCCACCAGCGGGATTTCCATGCTGCCGGCGATGTTCGCGCCATCGAAGCCCAGATCGAGTTCATTCTGCGCAGGCTTCAGGGTGAATTGCGCCGTGCCGAAATCACGATCCCAGGCGCGCAAGTCCTGCGCGTGCAGATCCACGCCCGAGATCAACGCCTGGCTGCCGCTACCCGAATTCGCCACCGCGAAATCCATCCAGCCGGAAAGGTCGAGCAGCGGCGCGCTGCCGCCGATGTCGAAGCCCGACGCCGGCAGCGGCGCGGACGCATCGCCGCCGAAATCAACGCGCGCGGCGAACGGCTGCGTGACCGACTCCATGCGACCGCGCAGGCGCATGAGACCTCCCAGCTGCAGGTCGATGCTGCCGCCGGCGACCGGCAGGCTGACGCGCAACGCCAGCGGCAGCGCGGCATCGGCAGCCTTGGCCAAGGGCGCTGGCAGGGCGACCGCGACGCCATCGAGATCCGAATCCACGGTCACGCGCTGGCCGGGATCCTTCACGCTGTCCCTGTCTGCGTTGAATCCGATCGTCCAGTCCGCATCGCCGCCGATGCGGTCGGCCCAAGGCGCCAGCATCGGTGCGTAGGCAAGCAAGTCGGCCACCGGGAAGCGTCCGCGCAGGCTGGCCTCTACGGCGTGGTCTTTGTCGGCCGCGAAGCCGCCGACGGCGAGACGGAACATGGCCGGCTTGCCGTCGCGTGTTACCGGCAGGTCGCCGGTGTCGAATCCGGCTTGCGAAAACCGGAGCGTGCCGTTGGCTTGCTGCAGGCGCAACGCGTACTGC
>DATIVQ010000370.1:0-2449 GCA_035465735.1 Rudaea sp. | reverse complement strand
GGTCCACACAGACCAGCAGCGGGTCTTCGCGAGCCGCGCGGATATCGGCGATCAGGTCCGCAACCTGCTCGCGCGAGGTGAAATTGCGCGCAAACAGGATCACACCGCTGACCTGAGGCGAACGAATCCATTCGCGCTCAGCGGTCTGGATCTGCTTGTTCTTGATGCCGATGATCAGCATGGAACGGCTTACTTCCTGTCGAAGACGGCGATGGATTCTACATGCGCCGTGTGCGGAAACATGTCCATCGCACCGGCACGGGTCAGGACGAATCCGTGCCGATTGACAAGTGTTCCCGCGTCGCGCGCCAGCGATCCCGGGTGGCAGGAGACGTAGACGACCCGGCGCACGGTTTTGCGCGGTAGATATTCGAGTACGGCTTCGGCGCCGCTGCGCGGCGGATCGAGCAGCACGAGATCGTGATCGGTCTTGGCCCACGGCGCCTCGCGCTGGTCGGCGGCAAGATCCGCGGCGAAGAACCGCGCATTCGCGATGCGGTTGCGTCGCGCGTTGTCGCCAGCGCGACGCACGAGGCCCGCCTCGCCCTCCACACCGGTAACCTGCGCGGCGCGGCGCGCCAGCGGCAGGGTGAAATTGCCGAGGCCGCAGAACAGATCCAACACACGTTCTGTCGGTTGCGGATCGAGCAAGTCTAGCGCGTGATCGATCATCGCGCGGTTCATGCCGGCGTTGATCTGCACGAAATCCAGCGGCTCGAATTCGAGTTCGACGTCGTAATTGGGCACTCGGAAAGTGAGTCGAACATCCTCGGCACACAGCGGTGCGATGCTGTCCAGACCGCCGGGTTGCAGGAAGATTGCCAGCGCCCGCGTCTTGCCGAATTCGGCAAGTGTCGCGCGGTCGCGCTCGGACAACGGATGCAGATGGCGGAATACCAGGGCAGCGATCTCGTCGCCGATCGCGACCTCGATTTGCGGGATATCGCGCTTGGCATCCAGCGTTTCGATCAGGGCCGCAATATCGGCAATGCGTTCGCCGACGGCGGGCAACAGCACCTCGCAACGCGCGATGTCGGCGACGTAGCGGCCATTGCTCTCGCGGAATCCGACCAGCACCCTGCCCTTCTTCTCGACGAACTTCACGGACAAGCGCGCCTTGCGCCGGTAGCCCCAGGGCGAATCCGTCAGTGGTGGCAAGACATGCTTCGGCGTGACCTTGCCGATGCGTTCGAGGTTTTCCAGCAGTACACGCTGTTTCGCCGTGATCTGCGCCTCGGGTCTCAGGTGCTGGAGCGCGCAGCCGCCGCAAACGCCGAAGTGCGCGCAGCGCGGGGTCACGCGATCCGGCGAGGCCTGCAACACCTCCTCAACCACGGCCTCGTCGTAATGCCGGTGCTTGCCGCTGAAGTGAGCGCGCACGCGTTCGCCGGCCAGCGCGCCGGCCACGAACACCGCCTTGCCGTTGACATGCGCAACGCCACGGCCGTCGTGGCTGAGATCGGTGATGTCGGTTTCGAAAACGGTCATGCACGAGCGCCGTAAAAGGGGCGCCATAATACCAGTGCATTGACGGAATCCCGCGCGTTCCGCATCCTGCCGCAATGGCCGCACCGATACCGCCGCCGCGCGTCCTGATCGTCGACGACGACCCGGTTTCGCTGCGATTTCTCGAAGCCGCCGTCGCGCAATCCGGCTGTACGGTCGTAACCGCAATCAATGGCGCCGCAGCGTTGAATGTGGGCGGCATGTTCGACCTGCTGCTGATCGACCGTCGCTTGCCGGATATCGACGGCGTCGCATTGCTGCGCGCGCTGCGCCAGCGCAGGAACCGTGCGCCGGCGGTCGCCACCAGCGCCGAGATCGACGCGGCACTGTCCGCGCACCTGCATGCCGCGGGATTCGTGGATGCCCTAGAGAAGCCGGCATCCGTGATGCATATCCATCAAATCGTGGCGCGGCATTTGCCGCAGACCGCACCCGCCCTGCTCGACGACGAGGCGGCGCTGGATTCCGTCTCTGGCGATGCGACCGCCCTACGCGACCTGCGCGGCCTGCTGGCCCGGGAATTGGAACAACTCGAACGCGATCTGACAAAGGGCGATCTTGCGGCAAATCCCGCCGAGCTGGGTGAACGCCTGCATCGGCTGCGCGCGTCGTGCGGTTTCTGCGGCGCCATCGCTTTGTCGCGATTCGCGGCGGGTTGGCAGGAAATCTTGCGTACCGAACATGCCCCGGCCAACGAACAGCGCGATGCCTTCGTCGCGCTTTGCCGGCAGACGGCTGCCGCTTTGTGCGGCGGTTAGGAATTCAGCGACGCGCGGCCATTGCCGGCCAACAGGTTCCAGGCGTTGAGCGCTGCACCTTCCAGCCGCAGCGCGATCAATGCACGCAGCAGGCGCCGCAGGCTCGGCAAATCCTCCGTCGCCGGTTCTGCGTCGCGCGCCAATGCGAGCAAGGCCGTGCCGCGCAGCTTGAGTCCGTCGCCCGC
>DATIVQ010000369.1:0-6302 GCA_035465735.1 Rudaea sp. | reverse complement strand
GGCCCTGGACAAACCTTACGACGCCTACGTCGCCGAACTCGCCAGGACCGATCGCGGAGACGTGCCCGTGGTGTACGGATTCGCCGCGGCGTGGGCGGGCAAGATCCAGGTCAACAGCGGCGACTGGAACGCGATCGCCGACCTGCCCAAGCTGCAGGCCACGCTGGAGCATTGCGCGTCGCTCGATCCGCATTACGACCACGGCGGCGCCTACCTGTATCTTGGCGTGATCAATTCGCTGCGTCCGGCCTCGCTCGGCGGCAAGCCCGAACAGGGCAAGGCGTATTTCGAGAAGGCACTGGAATTGTCCGGCGGCAAGAACCAGATGGTGCGCGTGCTGTACGCACAGTTCTACGCGCGCCTCGTCTTCAACAGGGATTTGCACGACAAGCTGCTGAACGAAGTCCTTGCCGCCGATCCGCATGCGCCGGGCCTGACCCTCGTCAACACGCTGGCGAAGGAAAAGGCGAGAGCCTTGCTCGAATCCGGCAAGGACTATTTCTGATTCCGGGAATGCACAAATGAACAGGTACACATTGCTTGCTGCGCTCCTGCTGGCCACTTCGGCGCAGGCGGCCACAACGATCAAGATCGCCACGGTGGCGCCGGACGGCACGGCCTGGATGCGCGAGATGCGCGCCGGGGCCGACGCGGTGAAGAAGGACACCGATGGCCGCGTCGAAATCAAGTATTACCCCGGCGGCGTGATGGGCGACGAACCCACCGTGTTGCGCAAGATCCGCATCGGCCAGTTGCAGGGCGGCGCCTTTACGGGCGGCGAGCTGTCGCAGATCGTCAAGGACGCGCAGATCTACAGCCTGCCGTTCCTGTTCAAGAACCAGGAAGAAGTGGACAGGGTGCGCACGCAGCTCGACCCGCTGTTGCGCCAGAGCTTCGACAAGGCCGGCTTCGACGTCGCCGGCATCAGCGGCGGTGGCTTCGCCTACCTGATGAGCGTCAATCCGATCAAGACCAAGGACGACCTGAAGGCAGCCAAGGTCTGGGTGCCGCAGGGCGACCGCGTCGCCGAGGCCGGCTTCAAGGCCGGCGGCGTCACGCCGATTTCCCTGCCGCTCGCCGACGTCTATACCAGCCTGCAAACCGGGCTGATCGACACCGTCGCCAACACGCCAGCCGGCGCCATCGCGTTCCAGTGGCATACGAAGGTGCGCCACATGGTCGACCTGCCGATTACCTACGTCGTCGGCATGCTGGTCATCGACAAGAAGGTAGTCGATGCGCTGTCGCCGGCGGACCGGGAAGCCGTCAACGCCGATCTGGCCGCGGCGTTCTCGCGCCTTGAAAAAATCAATCGCGACGACAACACGCAGGCCTTGCAGGCTTTGCAGAAACAGGGCGTGGAAATCTTCAGGCCAAACGCGGCGGAAACCGCGGCATGGGAAACGGTCGGCGTCGAAGCGCGCAAGCAGTTGCAGGCTGCCGGCGAGATCACGCCGGAGATGTCCGCCGCGCTGGACAAGGCGCTGGCGGCAGCACAGGGCAAGTGACCTTGCAGCGCTCACTGGATAATCTGCGCCGCATCGAAGACTGGCTGCTCGCCATTCTCGTCCTGCTGCTCGTCGTTCTCGCTGGCGGGCAGATCGTCCTGCGTGATTTCTTCCACACCGGAATTTCCTGGGCCGATCCGCTGATGCGCCAGCTCGTGCTGTGGACCGGCATGCTCGGCGCGCTCGCCGCGGTACGCGACGAAAAGCACATTGCACTGGATGTGTTGCAACGCTTTCTTTCGCCCCTCGCGCAGAAGATCGCGCGCATGCTCACGTTCGGATTCGCCGCGGCCATTTGCGCCGCGCTGGCCTGGTATTGCTACGTGATGCTGAGCGTGGATTACGCGAGCGCCACGCCGTCGAGCGCGTTTGCTTCGCTGCCGGCGTGGATTCCCGAGACCATTTTGCCGGCCGGATTCGGCCTGATGGCGCTGCGTTTCGCCCTGCGCGCGTTCGCACCGCCCGCGCATACGCCGCCGTTGATGCATTCCGTCGAACGCCCCTCATGATCTGGTTGATCGTCGGTGCGCTCGTCGTCCTTGCCGCGCTCGGCGCGCCGCTGTTCGCGATCATCGCGGCCGTGGCCCTGTTCGGATTCCATGCCGCCGGCGAGCCGGGCGCCGCGGTGGCGATCGAGTTCTACCGCCTTGCCGACATGCCGGCGCTGATCGCGATCCCGCTGTTCACCTTGGCCGGTTATCTGCTCGCCGAAAGCCAGGCACCGCGGCGGCTGGTGCGTCTGACCAATGCACTGTTCGGCTGGCTTCCGGGCGGTCTGGCGATCGTGTCGGTGTGCGCCTGCACGCTGTTCACGGCGTTCACCGGCGCCACCGGCGTCACCTTGATCGCGCTCGGTGCCGTGTTGTATCCGGCGCTGCGCCAGGCGCATTACGACGAGCGCTTTTCACTTGGCCTGCTTACCTGCGCCGGCAGTCTCGGTTTGCTGCTAGTGCCCTCGATGCCGCTGATCCTGTACGGCGTTGTCGCGCAGCAGTTCCACACCACGCCGCCCGTCAGCATCGACGCGCTGTTCAAAGCGGGGCTGCTGCCGTGCCTGCTGATGGTCGTGATGTTGTCGGTCTACAGCGCGTGGAAGGCGCGCGACCTGCCGCGTCCACCACCATCGAGTGCACGCGAAGTCTGGGCTGCGCTCAAGGATGCTGCCTGGGAACTGCCGCTGCCGTTCGTGATTTTGATTGGCATCTACACCGGCAAGTTGGCCGCTTCAGAGGCGGCTGCCGCGACGGCGCTTTACGTCCTGATCGTGACGGTGCTCGTCCGGCGCGAAATCAAGTTCGGCGAACTTCCGCGCGTGATCCGCGAAGCGATGCTGTTGGTCGGCGCCATTCTCATCGTCCTCGGTTTTTCGCTGGCGCTGACCAATTGGCTGATCGACGGCGACGTGCCGGAAAAATTGTTTTCGGCCCTGCAGGCCGGCATTTCCGGCAAGTTCGCGTTCCTGCTACTGCTCAACGTGTTCCTGCTCGTCTTCGGCATGCTGCTGGAAGGCTTTCCGGCCATCATCATCCTCGTGCCGCTGATCCTGCCGGTGGCCACGCATTACGGCATCGATCCGGTGCACCTGGGCATCATTTTCCTCGCCAACCTGCAGATTGGCATCTTCCTGCCGCCGGTGGGCATGAACATCTTCATCGCCAGTGCACGTTTCAACCAGCCTGCCACGCGCATCGTGCGGGCGAGCCTGCCGTTCTACGCGATCCTTCTCGCGGCGGTACTGATCATCACCTACTGGCCCGGGCTGTCGCTTTGGCTGGCGCGCTAGGAGTAGCGGGGACGGCGCGGAGTCTGTAAAATAGGGCATGCGCATACTTACCGACGCTCTCACTTTCGACGACGTCTCGCTCGTCCCCGCGTACTCCAGCGTATTGCCACGCGACGTAAGTCTCGCGACGCAACTCACCCGAAGCATCCGCCTGAATATCCCGGTCGTGTCAGCGGCAATGGACACGGTGACGGAAGCGCGTCTCGCCATCACCATGGCGCAATCCGGCGGCATCGGCATCATCCACAAGAACATGCCGATCGAGCAGCAGGCCGCCGAAGTGCGCCTGGTCAAGAAGTTCGAAGCCGGCGTCATTCGTGATCCGATCACGGTGAGTCCGGAAACCTCGATCGGCGAAGTGATGCAGATCGTGCGTGGGCACAATATTTCCGGCGTGCCGGTGGTCGATGGCGAGAATCTCGTTGGCATCGTCACCAGCCGCGACCTTCGCTTTGAGACGAAACCCGAAGATCCGGTGCGCCACATCATGACGCGCAAGGACAAGCTCGTCACGGTGAAGGAAGGCGCAAGCGAGGACGAAGTTCTGCGCCTGCTGCACAAGCATCGCATCGAGAAGGTACTGGTGGTCAACGATGCATTCCAGTTGCGCGGCCTGATCACGGTGAAGGACATCCAGAAGGCGCGCGACAACCCGCATTCGGCCAAGGATAGCCACGAACGGCTGCGCGTCGGCGCGGCGGTCGGCGTCGGCGGCGATACCGAGCAGCGCGTTGCCGCATTGGTCGAGGCGGGCGTCGACGCGCTCGTCGTCGATACCGCGCACGGCCATTCGCAGGGCGTCATCGAACGCGTGCGCTGGGTCAGGAGAAACTACCCGAAGATGTCCGTGATCGGCGGCAACATCGTCACCGGCGACGCGGCCAAGGCCCTGATCGATGCCGGCGCGGATGCGGTGAAAGTCGGCGTGGGTCCGGGTTCCATCTGCACCACGCGCATCGTTGCCGGTGTCGGCGTGCCGCAGATCACCGCCGTGAGCATGGTCGCCGAGGCGATCAAGGGCAGCGCCTGCCTGATCGCCGATGGCGGCATTCGCTATTCCGGCGACATCGCCAAGGCGCTCGCCGCCGGCGCGAATTGCGTGATGATCGGCGGCATGTTTGCCGGTACCGAGGAAGCGCCCGGTGAGGTGGAGCTGTACCAGGGACGTTCGTACAAGAGTTATCGCGGCATGGGTTCGCTCGGCGCGATGCAGAAAGGTTCCAAGGACCGCTACTTCCAGGACGAAGCCGACGCCGACAAACTCGTGCCCGAAGGCATCGAGGGCCGTGTGCCGTACCGCGGTCCGCTGCGCAACATCCTGCACCAGCTTTCCGGCGGACTGCGCGCGGCGATGGGTTACGTCGGCTGCGCAAGCGTGGCGGATATGCACAGCAAGCCGCATTTCGTGCGCGTGACCAGCGCTGGTATGCGCGAATCGCACGTGCACGACGTGGCGATCACCAAGGAAGCGCCGAACTACCGGTTCGATTGATGCAGAACATCCATCGCGACAAGATCCTCATCCTCGATTTCGGCGCGCAATACACGCAACTGATCGCGCGGCGCATCCGCGAAATCGGCGTGTACTGCGAGATCTGGGCCTGGGATCACGACCCGAGCGAAATCGCGAATTTCGCGCCGAAGGGAATCATCTTGTCCGGCGGCCCCGAATCGACCATCGAGGCGAACGCACCGCGTGCGCCACAGGGCGTATTCGACGCCGGCGTGCCGTTGCTCGGCATCTGCTACGGCATGCAGACCATGGCCGCGCAACTCGGCGGCAAGACCGAAGCAGGGCACACGCGCGAGTTCGGCCATGCGCAACTGACGATCGGCGCGGCCTGCGGCCTGTGGGAGGGCTTCGCCGCGCCGGCGAGTTCGGTCGACGTGTGGATGTCGCACGGCGATCGCGTCACCGCGCCGCCGCCCGGCTTTTTCGTCACTGCGGCCACCCACGACCTGCCGATCGCGGCGATCGCCGACGATACACGCCGCTGGTACGGCGTGCAGTTCCATCCCGAGGTCACGCATACGCAACGCGGCGCCGAGCTGCTGCGCCAATTCGTCGTCGGAATCTGTGGCTGCCAGACGCTATGGACGGCAGCGAACATCATCGATGACGCGATTGCGCGGATTCGTGCCCAAGTCCGTTCGGATCGCGTGCTGTTGGGCCTGTCGGGCGGCGTGGATTCCTCCGTCGTCGCCGCATTGCTCGAGCGCGCGATCGGCGATCAGCTGACTTGCGTGTTCGTCGACACCGGCCTTTTGCGCTACCGCGAAGGCGACCAGGTCATGGCGACGATGGCTGAACACATGGGTGTAAACGTCATCCGCGTCAATGCAGCGTCGCGCTATTTCGCCGCGCTCGCCGGCGTCGCCGAACCGGAAGCCAAGCGCAAGATCATCGGCAAACTCTTCATCGAAATATTCGACGAGGAGTCCGCCAAACTCGAAGGCATCCGTTGGCTGGCGCAGGGCACCATCTATCCGGACGTAATCGAATCGGCCGGCAGCAAGACCGGCAAGGCGCATGTGATCAAGTCGCATCACAACGTCGGCGGCCTTCCAGAAGGCATGCGTTTCGAGTTGATCGAACCGCTGCGCGAACTTTTCAAGGACGAAGTGCGCCGCATCGGCGTTGAACTCGGCCTGCCGCGCGAGATGGTTTACCGCCATCCATTCCCGGGCCCCGGCCTCGGCGTACGCGTGCTCGGCGAGGTGAAGCCTGATTACGTCGATCTGCTGCAACGTGCCGACGACATTTTCATAGCCGAACTGCGCGCCGCGGGTCACTACGACAAGGTGAGTCAGGCCTTTGCCGTGTTCCTGCCGGTCAAGTCCGTCGGCGTGGTTGGCGATGCGCGCGCCTATGAATGGGTGATCGCGTTGCGCGCGGTCGAGACCATCGATTTCATGACCGCGCACTGGGCACATCTGCCGTACGAGTTCCTCGGCAAGGTGTCCAACCGCATCATCAACGAGCTGCGCGGCATCTCGCGCGTGGTCTACGA
>DATIVQ010000368.1:0-16430 GCA_035465735.1 Rudaea sp. | reverse complement strand
AAGATGCCGAGCAGGCGCGGCTTGGCCACGAACGGGGCGAGCGCGAGGAAGACGAAATGGCATTTCGGACATTGCCCGCACCAGCGGTCGGCCGGGCGTTCGCCGCGGATGCGGAAGTTGCGGTTGCAGCTGGAAAACACGTCGTCGTAGCGCGACTGGCGCGCGAATGCGCGCGCGACGGCGAGTTCCGACCATGGCCGCAGCAGCGAAAAATAATCGAGGTTCGCGGCGATATGCGAGGTCGTCTGCTCGCGCAAGGCGCGCTCGAAATCCAGCGACTTGCTCCACTGGTGATTGACCGGCTGGCCATCGTATTCGAGCGTGGCTTCCGAGGCCGAGCGCTCGTTCGAGAACGCGATCGCGTCGTAACCGTACAGGATCGCCGCGCAGACCAGGATTGCCGAATTGATCGCGGTGACCGGAATATGCCCGTTGTACGCGCCCAGACGGTTGTACTCGAACAGTTCCGGCGCAAGGCGGCGCGTGAGGTTCAGCACGGCCAAGCCGGTGCGCTGCGCACAGGCCGCGATCAGCGCCGACTCGCCGACCCATGCCGCCGTCGCCGGTTCGCCGAGGCGCTTCAACATCTCGACGCTGACCAGCGAATCCTTGCCGCCGCCGATTGGGACCAGCGTGCGGCGCGCGAGATTCAGCGTTGGCGCCGTGTCCGCAGCAACGCCATTTCTCGGAAAACGGATGCGTCCGCGCAAATCCAGCTTGTTCTGATAAGCGAATTCGGCGAGCCCATGCAAGTACACCTGATCGACAAACTCTGCCGTCGCCGCATCCAGCGGTTCGCCTTCGACCACGATTTCGTTCGGCACGCCGGCCTTGTAATAACTCACCCCGGCGATCAGGTGCAGCAGGCGCAGCGCAGCCATGAACGCGGCTTCGCGCTCCGCCGGCACCACCGGCACATCCGGAAACCCGATGCGTTCGATCAGTTCCGTGCCATCGTCGAACGCGTAGACGAGTTGCGCCTCGCCATTCACATACGTGCAACGCACGAAGCGGAAGGTCTGGGCTTGACGCGGGTCACGCAGCGTCACAGGACTACCTCGCTTGCGGGCTCGCGCAGGTTGTATCGCGAAGCCATGACCGCGCCGTAGGCGCCCACCTGCGCGATCAGCAAGACATCGCCTTCGCGCGTCGGCGGCAGGCGGCGATTGCTGCCGAGTACGTCGCCGGATTCGCAGATCGGGCCGACGACCTGCACCAGTTCCGTCGCCGCCTCGTCGAGGCCCGTGAGGTTCACGATCTCGTGGTACGCCTCGTAAAGCGCCGGTCGGATCAGCGAATTCATGCCCGCGTCGCAACCGACGTAGCGCACCTCGCCCTTGCGCTTGGCTTGGGTCACGCGCGCGAGCAGCACGCCTGCGTCGGCGACGAGATAACGACCTGGTTCGGCCCACAACTCGAATTGCGGATACGCGGTCTTGACCTCCGCCAGCGCCGCACCAAGCGCTTTCAAATCCAGCGGCGACTCGTCGGCGCGCGCGGACACGCCGAGTCCGCCGCCGATATTGAGCGCGCGCACACTGCCGATGCGCTCGCCAATGCTGGCGAGCTGCACGTAGACGTCGCGCCAGTGCGAAGTATCCAGGATCCCCGAACCCAGATGCGCGTGCAGTCCGACGATGCGCACGTCGTGGCGTGCGGCGAGGCGCTGGAATTCCGGCAACTCGTCCAGTGCCAGGCCGAACTTGGAACTCGCGCCGCCGGTCTTGACCTTGTCATGATGGCCGCGTCCCGCGCCGAGGTCGAGGCGCAGGAAAATCTCGTGCCCGGAAAAATCCGCACCCCAATGCGCAAGCGGATGCAGATTGTCGAATGTAAGAGGAATCTTGCGTGCGACTGCATCGACATACTCGCCACGCGGCGCAAAGTTGGGCGTGAACAGGAGCGGCGCGTTCCCCGCGGCCTGTGCGGCACGTTCCAACTCGCCCGGCGAAACGCATTCCAGGCCAAAGCCCTGTGCTGCAATCTCACGCAACAGCACGGGATGCGCGTTGGCCTTGATCGCATAGAACCAGCGATCGACGCAGGCGACGTCGCGGCGCAAGGCCTGCGCGCATTCGCGCACGGCGGCAAGGTCGTAGACATAGCGCGGCGATTGCGTGTGCGCGAGTTCCAGCAATTCGGCGCGACGCGCACGCCACCACGGCGCGGCCTGCGGGCCTTGTCCCTGCTGGTACAGCTCGCGCCAGCTCGGGCCGAAGATGGCGCGATCCTCCACGCGCATCGCTTCGGCCTTGATCAGCAATGCGTGCAGGGCCGGCACCATGTCCGCCGCGATGCCTTCGTCGACCACGAACGTGAGGTTGAGGTTATTGGATGACTGCGAAATCAGGTGCACGCGCTGCGCGCCGAATTCCGCCAGCACCCCGGAGAGCTTGTGCAGCATCGAGCGCATGCCGCGTCCGGCCAGGGTGATGGCGGCGCACGGTGCGATCACCTTGACGCGGCACACTTTCGCCAGGTCCGCGCACAAGGCCGAGAGCACGTCGGAATTGACCAGGTTTTCGGTCGGATCGAGCGACACCGTGACGTTGGTCTCGGAGGTTCCGACCAGGTCGACGGAAAGGCCGTGGCGCTTGAAGTGTTCGAACACGTCGGCAAGAAAGCCGACCTGCTGCCACATGCCGATCGATTCCATCGAGATCAGGGTAATGCCGCCGCGCGAGCTGATCGCCTTGACGCTCGGCGCGGCGTCGGGCGCTGCAGCGCCGATCTGAGTGCCGGCCAGGTCCGGGAAATTCGTGTCCCTGATCGCCAGCGGCACGCGCGCCTCGCGCACCGGGTTGATGCAGCGCGGATGCAGCACCTTGGCGCCGGTGGTGGCGATTTCCTGCGCTTCCTCGTAGTCGAGCCGAGCGAGCAGGCGCGCGTTCGGCACCTGGCGCGGATTGGCGCTGAACATGCCGGCGACGTCCGTCCAGATTTCGACTTTTTCCGCCTTGAGCAAGGCGCCGAAATAGCTCGCCGACGTGTCCGAACCCCCGCGCCCGAGGACTACGGTCTCGCCCGCGCCATTGCGCGCGATGAAACCTTGGGTGATGAACAGGTTGCCGCGCGCAGCCAGCGCCTGCGCCATGGCAGGGTCCGGCGCAGTCGGCACCGAAGCGGAAAGATACCGTCCCCAGGCGTTCTGGTTCGGCAAGGGTTGCGCGAGCAGATGCTGGCGCGCATCGAGCCAATGCGCCGCCAAATCCGAGCGGTTCAAATAGGCCACGCCGAGCGTTGAGGCCATCAATTCGCCCAGGGCCAGCACCTCGGCTTGCCACGGCAAACCGCCCGCGTCGGCGCGCACGTTGGCGACGAGCGCGTCGAGGCGTTCGAGCCAATACTTCAACGGCGCGCGGTCGGCCAAGTCCAGTTCCGCGAACATCGCCTCGTGGCGCGCGCGGATCTCGTCGCGGATCGAACCACGGCGTTGCGTATCGCCCTGGGCCTCGCCGATCGCCTTGAGCATGTCGGTGATGCCGGACAACGCCGACACCACGATCAGCACGTTCTGGCCGCACTCGCGCCAGCCGCGCGCGATGGTGGCGATCTTGTCCCAGCGTGCCCGCGTGGACACGCTGGTGCCGCCGAACTTGAGCACGATCCACGACGCGTGCGGATCGGGCGCGGACTCGGTGGCGGCAGTGCTCATCGGGACGGATTTCGGCACGGAAGAAGTGGAACCCTCATTGTCCTTGTGCGGCGCAAAAAAACAAGGCGCGAGGCTGACTGCCACATGGCATTTCGTCGGCAAACGTCATCTTGGTGCAAAATAGCCGTTCACGCACAACATCCCGCCATGGCCGACAATCCCTTCCGCCGTACCAAACCCGAGCCGGTTCCGCCGGTTGCCGCCAGCGCGGGCGAGAAGACCCTGCCCCTGCGCATCAATGGCAAGGACTTCTTCCACAACGGCGATCCGAACATGCCGCTGTTGTGGTATCTGCGCGACGTGCTGCGCCTGACCGGCGCCAAGTATGGCTGCGGCATCGGCGCTTGCGGCGCCTGCACCGTGCTGGTCGACGGCAAGGCCGAGCACGCCTGCATGCTGCCGGTGAAGGCGCTCACGCATCGCGACATCGTCACCATCGAAGGCCTCGCGGGCAAGGACGCGCTGCATCCGTTGCAGGAAGCCTGGATCGCCGAGGACGCGATCGGCTGCGGCTACTGCCAGACCGGGCAGATCATGGCTGCGGCAGCGCTGCTCAAGCGCAAGCCGCATCCGGACGACGCCGACATCGACACGTTGCCGAACCTGTGTCGCTGCGGCACCTATCCGCGCATTCGCGCCGCCATCATGCGCGCTGCCACCGCGCCGAGCGAGACAAAGAAATGAGTTTCGATGCATCGCGGCGCCGTTTTCTCGTTGTCGGCACGGGCGCGGCTGGCGCCCTGCTGGTCGGCTGGCGCGCGCAGGCGCAGGACGATCTGCCCTACCTGGGCGCGCGTGATCAGTCACAGCAGCTCACCGATTTCGTGCACATCGAGGCCAATGGCGCGCTGACGATAGGCGCACGCGGCTGCGAAGTCGGCCAAGGCGTGAAAACCGACTTGCCCTTGCTCATTGCCGAGGAACTCGATGCCGACTGGCAGCGCGTGCGCGTCGAACAGTTGCCTTACGGCTACATCGAAACCGACAGTGGTCCCGGCGACCGCTACGGCAACCAGGGCGCCGGCGGCGACGCCACGGCGACAGCGCGGACACAGCTGCGTCAGGCGGGCGCGGTGGCGCGCTGGCTGCTGGTGCAGGCCGCGGCGCAGCAATGGAATCTGGATGCAACGACGCTGCGCACGGAAGCCGGATTCGTGATCGCGGCCGATAACCGCAAGCTCGCCTACGGCGAACTGGCTGCCGCGGCAGCGACGCTGGATGCACCGCCGAACCCGCTACCGCTCAAGGACCCGTCGCAGTTTCGCATCATCGGCAAACCGGCGCGGACGGTGGATGCACGCGAGGTCGTGCTCGGGCGCACCGCGTACGGCATCGACAGTTACCTCGGCAATGCGCTCGTCGCCGTGATCGCGCGCTGTCCGTATCCGGGCGGCACGCTGGACACGCTCGACGACACACAGGCGCGCCAGGTGACCGGCGTGCACCGCACCATCGTCCTGCCCGGACCGAGGCCCGACGCGCCGTTCGACGGCGTGCTCGCCGCCGGGGTGGCCGTGCTCGCCGACGATACCTGGTCCGCGCTGCGCGGACGCGACAAGCTCAAGCTTGCTTGGAAGCCGGATCCCGCCTGGGCAAGCGATTCCAGTGCCGCGCTCGAAGCCAAGGCGATGGCGCTGCTGGCCGACGCCATCAGTGCGACTGTGGTGCGCAACGACGGCGATTTCGCCAAGGCGAAAAAGGCGCCGCGCACGACCACGCTTACGGCGCGCTACCAGTTGCCGTTCCTCGCGCACGCCACGCCGGAACCGCCGAGCGCGACGATCCAGGTGAGCGCGGACAAGGTCGTGCTCATCGCCGGTCTGCACGATCCGGCAGGCGCCTCGCACCTGCTGCACGCGATCACCGGCGTGCCGCGCGACGCGATCGAAATCCGCTTGCCGCGCGCGGGCGGCGACCTCGGCCGGCGCCTGCACAACGATTTTGTCGCCGAGGCGGCGCTGGTCGCCAAGGAGGCAGGCAAGCCGGTCAAGCTCGTGTGGATGCGCGAGGACGACCTGCAACACGATTTCTACCGTCCGTTCGGAATCCACGAATTGACCGCCGCGCTGGATCGCAGGAAGCATCTCACCGGCTGGTCGCATCGCGTTGCCGCCACACCACGCACCTGGCGCGACAGCCGCCTCGCCGGGCAACCGGTTTTCACCGGGCTGCTCGATGCGGACGCCTTTCCCGCCGGCTTGCTGCCCAATCTCCAGCAACTTTTCCACGCCCTGCCCTGCGGCCTGCCGCGCGGCGAACTGCGCGGCGGCGCACAGGCGTTCCAGGCTTTCGCGGCGCAATGTTTCCTCGACGAAATCGCGACCGCCACCAAGAAAGATCCGGTCGTGCTGCGCATGGAACTGCTCGGCGCGCCGCGCGTGCTGCGGCCGGGATTCGACACTGGCCGCCTCGCCGGCGTGCTGCGTATCGCCGCCGGCAAGATCGACTGGCAGCACAAACCGACGAACGGACACGGGCTGGGCATTGCCTGCCATGCCGGCAACGGAGCCTACGCCGCGCATGCTTTCGAGGTTTCGGTCAGCGGCAACGATCTGGTCATCCACCGCGCCGTGTGCGCCGTCGACGCTGGGCGCATATTGAATCCGCTGAATCTTGAAGCGCAGGCGGCGAATGCCACGTTGGCAGCGGTCTCGGCGGCGCTGCACGAGGCGATCACGCTCAAGAACGGGCAGGTGCAGCAGCACAATTTCCCGGACTACCCCCTGCTGCGCATGGGCCAGGCCCCGCACCGTGTCGACGTGTACAGCGTCGATACCGGCGCGGACCCAGCCAGTCTCGACGACATCGTCGCCGCCAGCGCGGCGCCGGCGCTGGCGAACGCGGTCTTCGCCGCGACGACAGTGCGCGTGCGCAAATTGCCTCTGATGCCGGAATTGCTGCGACTGCTCTAGACACAATTTTTCCCGGTACGAGTCCGCATATCCGCTTTTCTTGATCCTCGGAGCCGTCATGTCATTGTTCGATCCGCTGGCCATCGGTGACATCACCCTGCGCAATCGGATCGCCGTATCGCCGATGTGCGAATATTCGGCGGTGGACGGCGTTCCGAACGACTGGCACCTCGTGCACCTTGGCAGCCGGGCGGTTGGGGGTGCGGGACTGGTATTCACCGAAGCCACGGCCGTTTCGCCGCAGGGACGCATCTCGCCCGCCGACACGGGCATCTGGAACCCGGCCCAGCAAGAAGCTTGGGCACGCATCGCTGATTTCATCCGCACGCAGGGCGCAGCGCCGGGCATCCAGCTCGCGCACGCCGGGCGCAAGGCCAGTACCGGCGTGCCCTGGGAAGGCGGCCGGCCGCTCGCGAATGAGCCGGAGGCATGGACTCCGGTCGCGCCATCGGCCATCCCGTTCGACACCGGTTATCCAACACCGATGGCACTCGACACGTCCGGCATCGAAGGCGTCGTCGCGGATTTCGCGGCCGCAGCGCGACGCGCTCGCGCGGCCGGTTTCGGCGTGATCGAAGTGCATGCCGCCCACGGCTACTTGATTCACGAATTCTTGTCCCCGCTCAGCAATCGCCGCGAGGACGGCCACGGTGGCGCGCTGGAAAATCGCGCGCGACTGCTTCGCCGGATCGTTGCGGCAGTACGCCGGGAATGGCCGGCGCCCCGCCCCCTGTTCGTCCGGGTATCGGCGACGGACTGGGTTCCGGGCGGCTGGGACATTGACGAGTGCGTGCGCCTGGCGCGCTGGCTCAAGGAGGATGGCGTCGACCTGATCGATGCGTCCTCCGGCGGCAATGTCGCCAAGGCGCAGATCCCGCTCTCTCCCGGGTACCAGGTGCCGTTCGCCGCGCGCATCCGCCGCGAGGCGGGCATCGCCACCGGTGCGGTCGGAATGATCACGCAAGCCCGGCAGGCCCAAGCGATTATCGACGAAGGATCGGCGGACCTCGTCATCATGGCACGCGAAATGCTGCGCGATCCATATTTTCCGCGCCGTGCCGCCCAGGAACTGGGGGCGCCGATGCCGACGCCACGACAGTACCTGCGCGCCTGGTAAGCCGCCCGCCGGCACGCGAGCGCCGGGACGAACGCGGCGGTGCGGGCGTATCGTGGCGAGCGCCCGGGTGCAAGTCGAGCCGCGCCAGCGCACGTGCGCGGACGTCGGCAATCCGTTCCGCCAATTTGTCGCCGCGTCGCCGCCATCGAAAACCTGCTGCTGCGTCACCGCGATCCTTCGTCTCCGTTTGGCGCGGCGAGCCTAGCAATCGGCACGTAAATCATGGGTTACCCTTTCGCTGCCGCATCGCGCCTTGACGCAAGCCGCCGAAAGGAGAACGCTTGCAGGCCTACGCCACGCACACGGGAGACGCTCATGGCCTACACCACCGATGGCATCCGAAACATCGCGCTCGCCGGACACTCCGCCGCGGGCAAGACCACGCTGTTCGAAGCCCTGCTGCATGCGGGCGGCGTGATCGGCGCACCCGGCTCGGTCGAGCGCGGCACCACCGTTTCCGACTACGATCCGATGGAGAAGGAACGCAAACAATCGCTGAGCACGGCCATCGCCTCCATCGACAATGGCGATTGCCACATCAACCTGATCGACACGCCCGGTGCGGCGGATTTTCGCGGTCCGACGCTGTCGGCGCTCGCCGCCGTGGAAACCTGCGCCATCGTCGTCAATGCACACAATGGCATCGAATACGGCACCCAGAGGATGATGCACCACGCCAAGGCACGCGGCCTGGCGCGCCTGCTCATCGTCAACAAGATCGATGGCGGCAACTGCCGCGCCTTGGTCGAGCAACTGCGCGAGGAGTTCGGCCCCGAATGCCTGCCGATCAACCTGCCTGCGCAGGACGGCAAGAGCGTGGTCGACTGCTTCTTCAAGCCGGAAGGCGTGGCGGATTTTTCTTCCGTCGGCGAGGCGCACCAGCGCATCATCGATCAGGTCGTCGAAATCAATGAAACGGTGATGAATCATTTCCTCGACGTCGGCGAAGCTGGACTTTCCGGGCAGGAGTTGCACGATGCGTTCGAGCAATGCCTGCGCGAAGGGCACCTGGTGCCGATCTGCTTCGTGTCCGCACGTACCGGCGCGGGCGTGAAGGAACTATTGAATCTGGTCGGCCGGCTGCTGCCGAATCCCGCGGAGGGAAACCCGCCGCCATTCCGCAAGGGCGCGGGCGCGAGCGCGGCGCCGATTCAAGCCATGCCAGATCCGAACCGGCACGTCATCGCCGACGTGTTCAAGATCGTCAACGATCCCTTCGTCGGCAAGCTCAGCGTGTTTCGCGTCTATCAGGGTACGGTTAAGAAGGACACGCAGCTGTTCGTCGACGACGGCAAGAAACCCTTCAAGGTCGGACACCTGTTTCGACTCAAGGGCAAGGAACACATCGAGATCGACAGCGCCATTCCCGGCGATATCGCCGCAGTGGCGAAAGTGGAGGAAATCCACTTTGACGCGGTGCTGCACGATTCGCACGACGAGGACCAGATCCATCTCGAGCCGCTCAATTTCCCGCAGCCGATGTTCGGCCTCGCGGTGGAGCCGGCGCACAAGGGCCAGGAACAGAAGCTGGCGACGTCCTTGCACAAGCTCAGCGAGGAAGACCCGTGCTTCCGTTTTGAGCACAACAAGGAACTTAACGAATCCGTGGTGCGCGGGCTATCCGACCTGCACCTGAAGCTGATGCTGGCACGCATGAAGGAGCGCTATGAGGTCGAGGTGAAGACGCGCCCGCCGCGCATCGCTTACCGCGAAACCGTTGCGTCGAAGGCGGAAGGCCATCATCGCCACAAGAAGCAGACCGGCGGCGCCGGCCAGTTCGGCGAAGTGTTCCTGCGCGTCGAACCGCTGCCGCGCGGTGCGGGCTTCGAATTCGCCGACGAGGTTAAGGGCGGCACGATCCCGAACCAGTTCATCCCCGCGGTGGAAAAGGGCGTGCGCCAGGTACTGGAACACGGCGCCATTGCCGGCTACCAGATGCAGGACGTGCGCGTCATCGTCTACGACGGCAAGTACCATCCGGTCGATTCCAAGGAAGTCGCCTTCGTCAGCGCCGGCAAGAAGGCGTTCCTGGAAGCGATATCCAAGGCCAAGCCGCAAGTGCTCGAACCCATCGTCAATCTCGAAGTCTTCGTGCCCGATGCGCACATGGGCGACGTCACCGGCGGCCTCGCCGGCAAGCGCGCACGCATCAGCGGCACCGATTCGCTGCGCGGCGGCGAGATCGTGATCAAGGCGCAGGTGCCGCTGGCCGAAGTCACCGATTACCAGACCGAACTCAAGGCCATGACTGGCGGCCAGGGCCGCTACGCGATCGAGTTCAGCCACTACGATGCGGTGCCGGCGCAAGTGCAGAAGCAGCTGGCGGATGCCTACAAGCCGAAGACGGAAGAAGAATGATGTTGGGGGATTTTGAGTCGAGTTGTTCTTAGCAATCCAATGGGAGGAACGTCATGGTATCGCTCGCACAACTGTGGTTGCCGATCCTGCTGTCCGGCGTATTCGTGTTCATCGCCAGCAGCATCGTGCACATGCTGCTCCAGTTCTGGCATACGCCGGATTACCACGGCTTCGCCAACGAGGATGAAGTACGCGCCGTGATTCGCAAGGGCAATCCGGCGCCGGGCATGTACACGTTGCCCTGGTGCAAAATGGAGGAGATGAAGCAACCCACGGCGCAGGCCAAGTTCACCGAAGGGCCGGTCGGCTTCATCATCTTGCGCGCCAGCGGCATGCCGAACATGGGCAAATCGCTCGGACTGTGGTTCGTGTTCTGCCTGATCGTCGCGCTGTTCGCCGGCTACATCGGCCAGCACGCCTTGTTGATCGGCGCACCGTACCTGCACGTCTTCCAGATCGTCGGCACGGCCGCGTTCATGGGCTTCGCGTTCGGCTCGTTGCCGATGGGCATCTGGTGGGGCCAACCCTGGGGCGCGGTGGCCAAGGACATGATCGACGGCTTGATCTATGCATCGATCACGGCCGGCACGTTCGGCTGCTTCTGGCCGCACTGAGGCGGGATTTCGATGCACGCCGTCTAACCGGCGTGCATCGCCGCGCAGCCTCTCTTGCGAACGATCAGCATCGCCAACTCGAGCGATTGCTCATAGTTCAGCCGTGGATCGACGTTGGATTTGTACGCACGCGCGAGGTCCGCTTCGGCCAGATCGCGCGCACCGCCCAGACACTCGGTGACATTTTCGCCGGTAAGTTCCAGATGCACGCCGCCCAGGCGTGTGCCCTGCGCGGCGTGGATATCGAAGGCCGCATCGAGTTCGGCACGGATATTCTTGAAGCGCCGCGTCTTGGTGCCGTTGGCCAGCGCTTCGGTGTTGCCGTGCATGGGGTCGCAGCACCACAGCACGCGTCGTCCTTGCGTCTTCACCGCTTGCAGAAGCGGTGGCAGTTCCTGCGCGATTTTTCCCGCACCCATACGGTGGATCAGGGTGATGCGGCCGGGTTCATTGTCCGGATCGAGCACATCGAGCGTGCGCAACAGTGTATCTGGCGATACGCCGGGGCCGACCTTGAGCCCAATCGGATTGCGGATGCCGCGACAATATTCGACATGCGCGCCGTCGAGCTGCGCCGTGCGCATGCCGATCCACGGGAAGTGCGTGGACAGATTGAACCAGCCCCACTGGCGTGGCACCTGCCGCGTCTGCCCCTGCTCGTAGTGCAGCAACAGCGCCTCGTGTGAAGTATAGAAATCCACTTTGCCGAAACTGCCGATCTGGCCAGCCAGAGTCTCCATGAAGCGAACCGAATCGCCGATCGCCTCGACCATGCGTCGATATTCGTCCTGTAACGGCGAATGCTCGACCCAGGCCAGGTCCCAGTATTCGGGATGGTGCAAGTCGGCGAACCCGCCGTCGATCAGTGCACGGGTGAAATTCATGGTCAGCGCCGACTTCGAATGCGCTTCAATGAGACGCTGCGGATCCGATCGCCGCGCATCGGCGGTGAATTCCGGCGCATTGACGATATCGCCGCGATAGCACGGCAGCGTCGTGCCATTGCGGGTTTCGGTATCAGCGGAGCGCGGCTTGGCGTATTGCCCGGCGAAGCGTCCGATGCGCAGCACCGGCAACCTGAGTCCGTGCACCAGGACCAGGCTCATCTGCAACAGCACTTTCAGCCGGTTGGAGATGACCGGGGACGAGCAGTCCGCGAAGCTCTCCGCGCAATCGCCGCCTTGCAACAGGAAACAACGGCCTTCGACAGCATCGGCCAGCTTGCGCTTGAGCGCCAGCACTTCCCACGAAGTCACGAGGGGCGGCAATGCGTACAATTGCGCAAGAGCGGCAGCGAGCGCGGCGGCGTCCGGATATGATGGCTGCTGCACCGCGGGCTTGCGCTGCCACGAATCCGGCGCCCAATCGCGAGGCTCGCGGACGGCGGTCAGATTGCGCGGATCGGCTTGCATTGGCATTGCTCATGCTGCATTGCGGCATCCCATCATGCCATAGCGGTGCGCGCATGCAAGCGCGCAGGCTAATCGCGGCGCCGGCGGAATCCCGCCCATAGCCCGCCCGCACCCAGCAACACATAGCTGACGAGCGTCCAGAACGGCATGGCCAGACCGAGGAAGGTCCAGTTGATTTCGGCGCAGTCGGCATGGCCGGTGAAGGCGTGTTCCAGGGTCTTGGACCACGCGTAGCGCAGCGAATAGTTCTCGACCATGTAATTCCAGCCCGGCGTGCAACCGGCCATGGGATCCGGCCCCAGGTGCTGTACCCATAGGTGATAGGCCGCAATGCCGACGCCAGCCGCAGCGCCAGTGAGTACGAGCAGGCCGTACACGCGCCGGCCGGTCGCGCGGGGTCCGTGGATTGCGCCAGCGAGAAAGATCATGCCAATCGCGATGAATGCCAGGCGCTGGAAGATGCACAGCGGACACGGCTCGATGCCGAGCTGGAATTGCACGAAGTACGCATAAACGAGCAATGCAAGGCAGACGACAAATCCGGCAAGGCACTGTGTGCGGAACGGCCAGCGGAATGGATTGAGCATTCTGGACCTCAACATGGACAATGCGAATCAGACCGTGTGCTAGCGCCGTTGTTCCGGCGCCAGAAGCACGAAGGCCCCGGCAGTCTCCCACCGAGGCCCCGTCAAAACATGCGAAGCGATTTACTCCGCGGCTTCCGTTTCGGTACGCGGCCGGTCGACGAGCTCGACGTAAGCCATCGGCGCGTTGTCGCCATCGCGCACGCCGCACTTGAGGATGCGCAGATAGCCACCCTTGCGCTCGCGGTAGCGCGGACCGAGTTCGACGAACAGCTTGCCGACGGCGACCTTGTCGCGCAAACGCGCGAAGGCAAGACGACGATTGGCGACGCTGTCGGCCTTGGCCAGCGTGATCAGCGGCTCGGCGACTCGGCGCAATTCCTTGGCCTTGGGCAGCGTGGTGCGGATCAGCTCATGCTTGATCAGCGACGCGGCCATGTTCTTGAACATCGCCTGGCGGTGGCTGGACGTGCGACTGAAAGCGCGACCGGATTTCATGTGACGCATAAGTAATTCCTTTGTGTAACTTTATAATTGTAGCGTCTGCCGGGCGATTCCGGAAAACGTGAACTCTTGGTTCAGTTACCTTTGCGACCATCCATGATCGCGACAATCACGAAGCGGGCTTCCTGCCCGCACTTTCAACAAAAAGCTCAATTCATCTGCATGCCGGACGACAGGCCCGAGGGCGGCCAGTTTTCCAGCTTGGTGCCGAGCGACAGCCCGCGCGCGCCGAGCACATCCTTGATTTCGGTGAGGGACTTCTTGCCCAGGTTCGGCGTTTTCAGCAATTCGACTTCGGTACGCTGCACCAGGTCGCCGATGTAATAAATGCTTTCGGCCTTGAGGCAGTTCGCCGAACGCACGGTCAGTTCCAGATCGTCGATCGGGCGCAACAGCACCGGATCCACGCCGGATTTCTCCGCTTTCGCATCGCTGCTCTCGCGGCGGCTGAAATCGCCGAACACGGTGAGCTGGTCCATCAGGATTTCCGCCGACTTGCGCACCGCTTCCTCGGCATCGATCGTGCCGTTGATCTCGATGTCGAGAATCAGCTTGTCCAGGTCGGTGCGCTGCTCGACGCGGGCACTGTCGACTTCGTAGGCGACACGGCGCACCGGGCAGAACGAGGCATCGAGCTGCAGGCGGCCGATCGGACGCGACTCCTCGTCCGGACGGCGACGCGCCGTAGCCGGAACGTAGCCGACGCCGCGCGCGATCTTGATGCGCATGTTCAGTGCGATGTCCTTGGTCAGGTGGCAGAGCACGTGCTCGGGATTGAGGATCTCGACGTTGTGATCCACCTTGATGTCGCCGGCGGTGACCACGCCCTTGCCCTTTTTCGACAAGGTGACGGTGGTTTCGTCGAGATTATGCAGACGGATCGCGACGTCCTTGAAGTTGAGCAGGACTTCGATCACGTCTTCCTGCAAGCCTTCCAGCGTCGTGTATTCGTGGAGCACGCCATCGATTTCGACTTCAATGACGGCTGCGCCGGGAATCGACGACAGCAGCACGCGCCGCAGCGCGTTGCCCAGGGTATGGCCGAAACCGCGTTCCAGCGGCTCGACGACGACGCGGGCGCGGTTGGCACCGGTACGTTCGACGTGCTGGCCGCGCGGGCGCAGGATGGTAGTAGGCGACTGTGCCATGAACTACGCTCTCCAAAAGTTATTGATAGGACGCAAAACCGGGCATCCTTCCGCGGTTTGCTGGCAAACGGTCGCGGCAAAGCCGCGCCACGTTTGTCGCGGCGCGCACTTGCGTGCCCGCCGCGCCGGCACATCCTGTGCCGAAGCAGGTGTAGCAAATTACTTCGAATAAAGCTCGACGATCAGCGATTCGTTGATGTCGCTCGGCAGATCCGAGCGTTCCGGCAGCGCCTTGAGCGAACCGGCAAACTTCTTCGCATCCACCTCGATCCAGCTCGGCGCAAGATCCATTTGCTGCGACAGGTTCAACGCCTCGGTGATGCGCAGCTGACCGCGCGATTTCTCGACGACGGCGATCTGGTCGCCGGCCTTGACCTGGTACGACGGCAGGTTCACCTTCTTGCCGTTGACCTCGATCGCCTTGTGCGATACCAGCTGGCGCGCCTGCGCGCGCGTGACCGCGAAACCCATGCGGTAGACGATGTTGTCCAGGCGCGCCTCGAGCATGCGCAACAGGTTTTCGCCAGTATTGCCCTTGAGCTGCGAAGCCTTGCTGTAGTAGTTGCTGAACTGGCGCTCAAGCAGGCCGTAGATGCGCTTGACCTTCTGCTTTTCGCGCAACTGCACGGCATAGTCGGACAGGCGTCCCTTCTTGCCGGCGGCCGCGCCGTGCTGGCCCGGCTTCTGCAGCTTTTCGAACTTCTTGCACTTGGACTCGATCGCGCGTGCCGGACTCTTCAGATTGAGATCGGCGCCTTCGCGGCAGGACAGCTTGAGTTTGGGACCAATATAACGTGCCATGGTTAGACCCTACGACGCTTCGGCGGACGGCAGCCGTTGTGCGGAATCGGCGTGACGTCGATGATGTTGGTAACCTTGATGCCGAGTGCGTTCAGCGAACGCACGGCCGATTCGCGGCCCGGACCCGGGCCCTTGATGCGCACTTCCACGGTCTTGACGCCATACTCGGCCGCCACGCGCCCGGCTTTTTCCGCCGCCACCTGGGCCGCGAATGGCGTGGATTTGCGCGACCCGCGGAAGCCCGCGCCGCCGGCTGTCGCCCAAGACAGCGCGGTGCCCTGGCGATCCGTGATCGTCACGACGGTGTTGTTGAAAGAAGCCTGCACATGCACGACGCCGTCGGTGACGACGCGCTTGGCCTTCTTCTTGTTCGGTTTGGCAGCAGCAGCGACCGGTTTGTTCATTTGTCAGGATATCCGCAGAATTTCGATGGAATCGGTCTGGACCGGGATCAATTCTTCTTGATCGCGCGGCGCGGCCCCTTGCGGGTGCGCGCGTTGGTGCGCGTGCGCTGGCCGCGCACCGGCAAGCCGCGGCGATGGCGCAGGCCGCGATAGGTGCCGAGGTCGATCAGGCGCTTGATGGCAATGCCGTTCTCGCGGCGCAGGTCGCCCTCGATCGTGTACTTGGCGACTTCGCTGCGCAGTTTCTCGATCTGGCCTTCGGTCAGTTCCTTGATCTTGGTCGCGGGATCCACGCCCGCCGCCGAGCACACCAGCTTGGACCGTGACCGGCCGATGCCGAAAATGCTCTGCAAGCCAATCACGACATGCTTTTGCACCGGCAAATTGACACCCGCAATACGCGCCATTTCGTTGTCTCCGAAAGCGGTTTCCGCGCAAAGTGCGCAGCGAACCGTGAATTATAAACTGATTTGCAGCTTTATCAAAGCGCGCAACGTCCGCGCCCGTCCTCGAATCCGTGCCTCAACGCATGTTCCCGCCGCGGCCATAACCTTTCAGGTTGGCCTTCTTGAGCAGGCTTTCGTATTGGTGCGAAACCAGATGCGCCTGAACTTGCGCGGTGAAATCCATCACGACGACCACCACGATCAGCAGCGACGTACCGCCGAAATAGAACGGCACATGCCAGTTCTGCTGCAGCAGGGTCGGAATCAGGCATACCGCCACAAGGTAGATCGCGCCCGCACCGGTCAGCCGGGTCAGCACGCCATCGATGTATTCGGCGGTCGCACGGCCCGGACGGATACCCGGCACGAGGGCACCGGACTTCTTCAGGTTATCCGCGGTTTCGCTCGAGTTGAACACCAACGCGGTATAGAAGAACGCGAAAATGATGATCATCGCGCCGTACAGGATTTCGTA
>DATIVQ010000367.1:0-6631 GCA_035465735.1 Rudaea sp. | reverse complement strand
GTAGGGACCGCTGCCGCCGGAATCGGACCAGGTAACGGTGTACATCTGTCCGGCAGTCGGCGGGGCCGTCAGCCGAATCCAGTCGACTTGGATCGTCGGCGTGCCGGAGTTGCATGGATCGAAGCGGATACCCTGCACCTGGGGAAAACTGGTCCATGGAAAATACGGGCTTGATGTGTAGACATCCGTGTACAAATCCCAAGTCTGGATTGTCCATTGGTTTGCCGGCAATGATTGAAAAATACCGGAGCCATAGTTCCCGGTCACGCCGGTATCGCCATTCTTGAAGAACAGCACGCGATCAGGCTGAGCGGTCAAAGTCTTGATCTTGACCGTGAAATAGCGATAGGTCGCAGTATCGATCGGGTAGCGTGGACCGCGCTTGATCGCCACAATTTGCGAACCGTAGCCGGTGAACTGCGGCCAGAAACTAGCGGGACACGCGCTCGCCGAAGCGGAAAATAGGCCGCTGGAAAAAGTCTGCGTTGCAAGGTTCGTGGATTCGTCGGTGTCCACGTCCGCGGGATTGCTCATATCCCAAGCGTCGCCCACGACTTGCGTGGCAAAGTCGGTGCCGGCCTGAACCGTTGAGGAGCCGGCGGGTGGTGCGGTGATCGTCAGCGCGCCAAGCGCGGTCTGGCACAATACCGCCAGCAGCAGCAACGCTGGGTATCTCAATTTCGCGAACGTCATGCCCATCAACGCGATTCGCATTGGGCTGGTGAGGCATTCTTGCGCTTCCCGGCAGGCAGCGCAATCCGCCGAACCAAGGTGGCCATCCCCGGCAAGCGGTTGTCCGAATGCTGCCGATGTGAGCTATTGCGTGTTGAACGGATATCCAGGCGTCGGCCCCAGCTTGATCAGCGTCACGTCGCCGGCGACGCGCACGGAGTCGCGTGCGGGCCAGACCGGCATCTGCTGGAATATCGCCAGATCCTGTTTGCGTTGCTCGAGCGATGGTGCACGCAGATTTGTGTAGCCGAGCAGGCGCATGTAGGCGAGCATGCGGCCTTCGTTGCCGCCGTCCCATTCGAAAAAGGAGAAACCGACGGACAATGAGTTTGGGCGCGGATAAATCGTTTCGAACTTCTTCGCTCCAAAGAAATCGACCACCAGATTGCGAGTGTCGCCTTGCACCGGTTGTGCCGCGACGATGCGCGCGTACACGGCTTCAGCCAGCATTTGATCTTGTTGGCGCGCAAAGTAGTTCGCCGTCTGCAGCAGTGTCGACGAGTATAGGATCTGGAGCATCGCCACAAGCACGACAACGAACGAGGCGGCCGCGAGCCAGAAGCGGCGCGCGCTCATGCCGATAAGGGCGTAGAACCAGAAAACCGTCGGCACCGCAACGAGCGTGCGCGCCGGCATGCCGCCCCCGGAGAGGAAGTGCTGCGTAAACGGAGCGGCGAACATGGCAGCGGCGAGCAGCAGTTGCGCCGTGCGTTGGCCGGGATTCTGGCCCGGCAATGCGGCAATGGTCCACAAGCCGGATAGGAGCACGAGTGGGAAAGCGATCGCAGAAATGCCGTAAACGACTTGTGCGCCGCCGTACACTGTGCGCATTGATCCGAACGTACGTGCGATCACGGTCCACGGTGTCTGTAATAGCGCGTGCCAGTCGATGAAGTGGCCAAGATAGGCACGATCGTTGAGACCATATGCGGCGCGCAATACCGAATCCGCCGCGAGGTAAAAGGTTGCCGCGCCAAGCACGATCACAATCATGACCAGCAGTTGGCGCCGCAGCAGCGACCAGGAGAACGATTCGCGCGCGCTTGCCAGCAGCAGTAGGGCGAGTGCCGGTACCACGAAGCAGAACAGGAACGACTGGTACAGGCCCATAGCGACGGCGAGCGACAACATGGCGGTCACCGCGCTCGGCGAACTCGGTACGCGCCAGACGGCCTTGCCGCCAAGCACGTCGATGCATTGCCGGAATCGCCACAGCGCAACGGTGGCGAGTAGGCAGCCGATGCCGGCGGACGCGATGTTTGCCGCAAACGCAGTGAGATACGTCCAAGTCGGTAGCGCGATGAAAAAAGGGAACGCAAGGTAATGAACTGGGCCGGGCTTCGCCACGTCGAACGTGCGCAGTAGCAGGCGATAGGCCAGGCACATGAAGAAGCCAAACAGGAAGATCGGCAGGAACGGTATCGTCGTTTGCGGCAGGAGATACCGGTCGATAAAGAACCCCGCCCAGCGGCCCGTCAAAATCCACACGTTCGAATAGTTACCAGCGGCTTCGAATTCGTCGTCGATCGAAATCGAAAAGTGGCCCAATCGAAAGCAGTAGAACAGGCAAAAGATCAGCAGCAGTATCCACAAGTCGCGCGGTAGCCAGCGCTGCAGCGGCAGAAGCGTGGGGCGCAGCAGCGGCGTGGACACGGGGGAATCGTCGGGCCGGGCCATGAGTTATGTGTCTCAGGCAGTAGCCACGGGGGCGCCGCGGCAGATGAGGATGAGCCCAGTATACGGAATGTACATCGGGCGTTCGTCCAGGATCTCCTCCACGTGCTCGAACGCGCTGCGCGCGAGCCGGGCGTACTCCTCGCGCCGACGCACGTTGCGCCCTCGATCGTGCGAGACGAGAAACTGCGCCGCGTACGACTGCGTGTCGGTGAAGACCGGATCGAACGTTACCATCATACCTTCCGCGGCGAGCACATTGCGCGCGCCGGTCATCAATCCGGCGGCGTCCGCATCGCCGAGATGATGCAGCAGGCCGATCGCTAGAATTAGATCGTAGCGCGTACCATTGTCGCCCAGCGTGCCGTCGAACTCGGCGCAGGCAAAGCGCGCCTGCCGCCCTCGGAACCGGCGCTGCGCGCGCGCAATGTAGGCCGCGTTGCGATCGAAGCCGTCGTATCGGACGTGCTCCGGCAGATCGCGCAACACTTCGGCCGTGCCACAGCCGATGTCGAGCACGCGCGCGCCGTGGCACAGTCCGGGCAGCACGAACCGCTGCAGCACGCGCCGATGCCAGGCATAGGCGCCGACCGCGGCTTGGAAGCCGTCGTACAGCGCCGGAACGGCCAACAGATGACGTATCCCGCTGCGGATCTCGGACATGGTCAGCGACCGTCCTCCGGCAGGCGCTTTCGGAATACCCATCGCGAATTCAACGCGAAACTCACCCCTACGTACACGGCGCAGCTGGCGAGCTGTGCGAGGTATGCGTTGACGCCGACGTCGAGCAGCGCACGCAGGGCGAGGAAGTTCATGCAATACGACAGCGCGAACACCACGAGGAATCGCAGCCAGTCGTCGATGATGCGCCCGGCAGAGCGGAACACCCAGTGGCGCGACTGCAGGAACGAGGTGATCAGGCCGGCCAGGTACCCGAGTGCGTTGCTCGTTCCCGCGCCGACTCCCGCCGTCATGCAGGCGAAAACCACCGCATAACAGACGATGCCGTTGATCACGCCGGCGATCGAATAGCGGGTGAGCAGGCGCGCGGCGCTCACGGCGAGTCCTCCGTCGCATCGGTGGATTCGCGCAGCACGAACTGCGGCTTGCGATTGAGCTTGAGATAGGCGCGCCCGAGGTACTCGCCGATAATACCCAGACACAGCAGCTGCACCCCGCCCATGAACAACACCACGGTGATCAGCGATGCCCAGCCGGCGGGCATCTCCGGGTGCAGCAGCTTGTCGACGACCACAATAATGGCCATGGCGGCGCTGATGCATGCGATTGCCATGCCGGCGACTGAAGCTATGCGCAGCGGCACGACGGAGAAGCTCGTCGCCATGCGCAGCCAGAGCGAAACGGAGCGGCGCAGGCCGTAGTTGCCCTCGCCGGCATGGCGTACCCGGTGTTCGATCCGCACGGCCGTGATGCGGCGCGTGACATCAAGGATGAGGCCGTCGACGTAGGCGTAGGGCCCGTCGTAGTGCAGGATCTGGTGCACGATGCGACGGTGCATTGCCTTGTACGACGACAGGTACAAACCCGGAGGTTTCTTTAGCAGGAACGTGGCGACCGCGTCGTTGAACCGGCTGCCGAGTCGTTTCCACAACGCGTGCTGCCGGCCGATATAGTGCGCATAGCAGACGTCGTGCCCAGCACGGATCGCATCGACCAATTGCATGATGCTGCCCGGCGGATGCTGCAGATCATCGTCCATGATCACCACGATCTCGCCGCGCGCTTGGTGCAACCCCGCCATGGTCGCGCTGTGCTGGCCGAAATTGCGCGCCAACTCGAAGCCGCGCACGAAAGTGTGGCTCGTCGCGAGGTTGCGAATCACGTTCCAACTATCGTCGGGGCTCGCGTCGTTCACGAGTACAAGTTCGTAGCGGCCGTCCATGTTCGCTTGCCGCATCGCATCCGCGACTTGTCGGGCCAACTCCGGCAGGATTCCCGCGCTGCGGAACACGGGTACGACGATTGACAATTCGATGGCTTGCTCAGACATGGCGCGCATAGTACTTCGCGATCACGTCATGCAGGTAATCGGGCGGAAACGAAAGTCCGAGCCGGTCGAGCGACGGGCTGGTCCGGCTCGTATCGATCACGTATGCGCTGCCGCGGTCGATGCTGTCGTAGATCGCGCGCCGCCCGAGAACTTGCTCCATCGCCGCGGTGATCTCGCCGATCGTCGCGCTCCGCGGCGCAGCCACGTTGATCGTCTCGCGTTGCGCGTGTTCGGTCAGCACCAGGTCCAGTGCGATGCGCGCCACGTCGTCGACATCGATGATGTTGCGCTGCGCGCGGCTCCAGATCTGGAACCTTTCCGAACGCACGATGCGGGCGTGCAGATAGTTAAGCAGCGTATGCGGGTTCGGTGTGAGGCCCGCCAGCTGCGGCAGGCGCAGGATCAGGTGGCGCGGATGCGCGCGGACACGCTCTTCCATGCGCAGTTTGTGGACGACATAGGCGCTTGCGAGCAGATCCGGATCGCTGGTGCTGCAGGTGCTGAAATAGAGGAAACAACTCGCGTCGCGGTTCGCGTCCAAGGCCTGTTCCAAGCGCTGTTGTTCGCGCGCGAACTCGCGCGGGTCGACGCAGGACGAGTTGGATACGCCGGCCGCGTAGATGCATGCCGACGGGAGCTGCTCCGCATGAGCGAGGAAAGCACGGGCGACGAGACCGCTGCCGACGATCATGTCAGGTTGCCGCTCCCGCGCTGGTGCAGCGCATTGCCGTATATGACGGCGCCGCTCACGTCGCCAGCTCCGCCCGATTCCGAAACTGCTCCAGCGCCTGCGGGTTGGCCAGCGCGTCGGTGTTCTTGACGGGCCGTCCGTGGATGGTGTCGCGCACGGCGATTTCGGTGATCTTGCCGGAGATCGTGCGCGGGATGTCGGTGACTTGCAGGATCTTTGCCGGCACATGGCGTGGCGTGGTGTTGGCGCGGATCTGCCCGCGGATGCGCTCGCGCAGGGCGTCGTCGAGCGTCAGGCCCTCGCGCAGGCGCACGAACAGGATCACGCGCACGTCGCCGTCCCATTCCTGGCCGACGGCGATGGATTCGAGCACTTCCGGTAGTTGTTCCACCTGCCTGTAGATTTCCGCGGTGCCGATGCGCACGCCACCGGGATTGAGCACCGCGTCGCTGCGTCCGTAGATGACGATGCCGTCGCGCTCGGTCAACAGGGCGTGGTCGCCATGGCACCAGACGTTCTCCACTTTGGAAAAATACGCGCTTTTATACTTGGAGCCGTCGGCGTCGTTCCAGAACCCGACCGGCATGCACGGAAACGGCGCGGTGCAGGAAAGTTCGCCTTTCTCATTGCGCACCGGTTTGCCGCTGTCGTCGACGATTTCCACCTTCAGGCCGAGGCCGCGGCATTGCAGTTCGCCGCGGTAGACCGGCAGCAGCGGGCAGCCGAGCGCGAAGCAGGAGATGATGTCGGTGCCGCCGGAGATCGACGACAGCATTACGCGTTCCTTCACGTCGCGGTAGACATAGTCGAAACTCTCGTCGGCCAGCGGCGAACCGGTCGACAGGATGGTCTTGAGCGCCAGCAGCTTGTGCGATTCGCGCGGCTTGATGCCGGCTTTCTCCACTGCAGCGATCCACTTCGCGCTGGTGCCGAATACGCTGATGCCGATCTCGTCGGCGAGGTCCCACAATACGTTTCCGTCGGGATGGAACGGCGAGCCGTCGTAGAGCACGACGGTGGCGCCGACGGCGAGGCCGGACACCAGCCAGTTCCACATCATCCAGCCGCAGGTGGTGTAGTAGAAAATCTTGTCCTCGCGCTTTAGGTCCGTGTGCAGCACCAGTTCCTTGAGGTGCTGGATCAGCGTGCCGCCGGCGCCGTGGACTATGCACTTGGGCACGCCCGTAGTGCCCGAGGAATACATGATGTAGAGCGGATGGTTGAACGGCGTCGGCGTGAATTCTAGCGCCCGCGTTTCGGCGCCAACGAAATCCGGCCATAGGACGGCGTTGGCGATGCCATCGAGCTTCACCGCGCCGCCGCTGTATGGAACCGCCACGACCTTCTCGACGCCCGGGATTTTCGCCAATACCCCGCGGATCTTTTCCAGGCAGTCGAAACGCTTGCCGCCGTAGGCGTAGGCGTCCGCGGTGAACAGCACCTTCGGTGCGATCTGGCCGAAGCGGTCGACCACGCCGTCGATGCCGAAATCGGGCGAGCACGAGGACCATGTCGCGCCGAGC
>DATIVQ010000366.1:0-4933 GCA_035465735.1 Rudaea sp. | reverse complement strand
CTGAACGGAATCATCCGCCACCACCAGTGCGGATGCTTCGGCCAGTTGCCGGCGAAGTAGGGGTGGTTCGGATAATTGAGCTTGAGCACGCGTTCGGCGTCGGCCGCGAGCTTGTCCTGGCCGAGTTTCTTGTAGGCGATGACCTGGATCGCCAGCGCGTCGCCGACCGCCGGCGTGCGCTGGTATTTCTCGATGATGTCCTTGGCCCGGTTCGCGGCGGCAACATAGGCGCCTTCGCGCAGGTAGAACTGCGCGATGTTGAGCTGGCCGTGGGCGAGGTTGTCGCGCAGGTAGATCATGCGCTGGCGCGTATCGTCGGCGTAGCGGCTGTCCGGAAAACGCGTCAGCAGGTCATTGAAATCCTCGAACGACTGCAGGGTGTGTTCCTGGTCGCGCTTGGTCATGTCCTGGTTCGCGTAGCGGTCGAGGAAACCGCGATCGCGGTCGAAATTGATCACGCCGCGCAGGTAGTACGCGTAGTCGACGTGCTTTTGCGCCGGATAGGTCTTGATGAAGCGGTTGATCGTCGAATACGCGTCTTCGCGCTTGTCGCTCTTGTATTGCGCATAGGCGAGGTCGAGCGTGGCCTGCTCGGTGTAGGGGCCGAACGGGAAGCGCGCGATCAGGCGCTGGTCGTACTGGATCGCCTTGGTCAGGTTGCCTTCTTCGAGCGCCTGCTTGGCCGTCGCGTACATCTGGTCGACAGGCAGATACTCGGCGGCGTCCTTTTTCGGTTCGCCACGGTGGCAGGACGCGAGAAGGACGGCGAACAGGATCAGGCCAAGCCTGGACAAGGTCGGAAATCGCATGGGGAAGGTACGCTTTCGCAAGGGCAAACCGCGATAATAGCGGATAAGTGTTAGAACTTTGAAAAACCGGATTGGCCCGTTGCGCATGAATTCATCCCCAAACCCAATAACCGCGCGCATTCCGCCCGAAGCCGCCGGCCGCCGCCTGGACCAGGCCCTCGCCGAGCTGTTCCCGGACTACTCGCGCACGCGTCTGACGGCCTGGATCAAATCCGGAGACGTACGCGTGGATGGCCTGGCCGCCGCGCCACGCCAGATCGTGCGCGGCGGCGAAGAGGTGATCCTGCAAGCGGAACTCGCGCCCGAAGTAGCGCTGGCGCCCGAAGCAATCGCGATCGACATCCGCTACGAGGACGCCGACGTCATCGTCGTCAACAAGCCGGCCGGCCTGACCGTGCATCCGGGCGCCGGCCAGCCCGCCGGAACCTTGCAGAACGCGCTGCTGCACCACGATCCGGAGCTCGCGAAGATTCCCCGCGCCGGCATTGTGCACCGGCTCGACAAGGACACCTCGGGCGTTATGGTGGTAGCGCGATCGCTGCGCGCGCACACTGCTCTGGTCGAGCAACTGCAGGCGCGCGCCATGCATCGTCAGTACGTCGCGGTGGTCTACGGAGCGATGATCGCCGGTGGCAGCGTGGACGCGCCGATCGGCCGCCATCCGCGCGACCGGCTCAAGCAAGCCATCGTCGAGGAACCCGCTGGCAAGCCCGCGGTCACACACTACCGGGTGCGTGAACGTTTCCGCGCGCATACGCTGATCGAATGCCGTCTGGAAACCGGGCGCACCCACCAGATTCGCGTGCACATGGCGCATGTGCGCCATGCGCTGGTCGGCGACCCGGTCTACAGTGCGGGCCTGAAACTGCCCAAGGGTGCAACTCCGGGGCTGACGGAAGCGATGCGTGGTTTCCGGCGCCAGGCACTGCATGCGCAAACGCTGGAGTTCGCGCATCCCGCCGACGGCCGCCCGATCCGCGTCGAGGCGGAATTGCCGCCCGACATGCAGGCGCTGATCGCGGCGCTGCGCGCGGACACGGCTGCACAGGGCGACAAGGCACGGTAGTGATCCTCGCCGCAGATGCGATTGTCGCGCCCGACTGGCCCGCACCGGCGCGCGTGCGCGCGCTGACCACGACACGCCGGTTGCCGGGCAATTCGCCGCCGCCGTTCGATGCACTCAACCTCGGCCTGCACAGCGGTGAGGACGAATCCACCGTGCGCGCCAACCGCGCCTTGCTCGAGCGCGCCTTTGCGCTGCCCGCGCCGCCGCGCTGGATGCAGCAGGTGCATGGCGACCGCGTATTGCGCATGACGACCGAAGTGCCGGACGGCGAACCGCAAGCCGACGCGGCTTTCACGTCCGAAGCGGGTGTGGTTCTGGCGATCCAGACTGCCGATTGCCTGCCTGTCCTGCTGTGCGCCGACGACGGCGCGCAAGTGGCCGCCATCCACGCTGGTTGGCGCGGTCTTGCCTCGGGCGTGATCGAAGGCTGCGTGCAGCGCATGACCGCCGCTCCGGGCAGGCTGCTGGCCTGGCTGGGACCGGCGATTGCATCGCAATCCTACGAAGTCGGTGCGGATGTGCGTGACGCGTTTCTCTCCCACGACGAGCAAGCAGCAATGGCATTCGTCGCCACCCGCCCCGGCCATTGGCACTGCGATCTTTACGCGCTGGCGAGCCAGCGCCTGGCCGCACTCGGCGTGAGCCGGATATTCGGCGGCGGCTTGGATACCTTCGCCGATGCGCGGTTTTATTCCCATCGCCGCGATGGCGCGCGCAGCGGGCGCATGGCCAGCCTCGTGTGGATCGAATAGGCCGCATAGCGGCGTCGCCCACCAGCCGATTGCCGTAGCCGCGACAGGCCTTCGCGCCGGCTGCGGCACGCGCGGCGCCGGTTGATTCATGTCAATACCGCCGTGATCGCGGCTGCTATAAACATGTCGCAGGAGCAAAGTTCTTGCGCGTAGTCCACATGGGGTGGCAAGCGCGGCGGTGCAATTTACCGCTTCAACCGCGCAGAAGCTGCCGACAAGCATGGGCTGCGCATGACCCATGACGCGAGGAGGGTTCGACATGTCTCTGCGATGGTATCGGCGGCCACGGCTCGTGGTCCTCAAGTCCAGCAATTCCGCGCTCGACGCCGCGCGTGCGATCGAGCAGAACCGGATCGGTGCCGTGGTCGTGCAGGACAAGGGGCGCCTGACCGGCATCGTGACCGACCGCGATCTGGTCGTGCGCGCGCTTGCGCACGGACGCGACCCGGGCACCACCAAGGTCGGCGATGTGATGACGCCGTCACCCGCGACCTTGACGCCTGCGGATGGCGCAGCCGATGCCATCCGCCTCATGCAGCAGCGCAACATCCGGCGCATTCCGCTGGTCGAGGGCGAACGCGTGGTCGGCATGGTCACCCTGGACGACCTTCTGCTCGACGAAGCCGCGCCGCTGGAGGAATTGGCGGCCATCGTGCAAGCGCAGATCGCTACCGGCGGCCCGGCCGAATCGGCCCGTGCGCCCGCGCGGCGGCGCAGTCTGGCGCGTGCGGAGGCGACGCTCGTGCGCTGGCTCGCCAACGTCGACGCCGAAACCGGACTGGATGACGTCCGCCAGTCGCGCGTCGCCCTCGACATCGTGCTGTCCGCGCTGGTGCGGCGACTGATGCCGCAGGAGGCCAAGGATTTCATAGCCCAGCTTCCATCGCTGCTGCAGCCCGCCCTGCGTGCGCTGCCGCGGGGGCCGGACAAGGCCATCGACGAAGACGCGATCGAGGCCGAACTCGCCGCCCAACTGGGCGTGACGCCAGCAGTCGCCGCGCGGATATTCGCCATCATCGCCGGGATCGTGGCCGGCAGCATCAGCGAAGGTCAGGCCGATGATATGCGCGGGCATTTTCCGCCCCGGCTTCGCGATGCGTTCCAGCGCAGCGACCGGATTCCACTGTACATCTGAAACGCGGAGTGGCGGCATGGCGATTGCGCCAATCATGATGCCCGCAAGGTTTCAACGGGGGTCGAAATGGCAAGACTGACAAACGGACAAATCCGCCATCTTGCCGGACTCATGGACGAGCGCTTCGCCCGCGAGCTGGATGAAATCAACGCGGTCGCGGCGCGGGCGCGCGACGAACGCCGGCAGGAAGCCCTGGCCGGCCGTCCCGCCGAGCAGCTCGATGCGGTATTGGCGGAAATCACGCAAGCGGCCGACTATGCGGTGGTGCGGCAAGATGCGCAGGATGTGCGCGACATCATCGCCGCCCGCAAGCGCGTGGCGGCAGGCGCGTACGGCGTATGCATCGATTGCGGCAAGGCCATCACGTACGAGCGCATGCTCGCGTACCCGACGGCCAAACGCTGCATCGGCTGCCAGCGCGAACACGAGCAGCAAAGGGCCGTACGCGAGGGTCGGCGCGCGCCGTGACCGCCCACTCGGGCGCCCTGCTGCAATGATGACTGGCGCCGTCAGACCGATTCATGCGGTCACGCCATCCATCCGTGCTTGAAACGCACGGGTCTTAGCCGCATAAATTGGCCATCCTGCGGCGTCTGTGCCGCCTTCCTTTTAGGTAACTCTCATGCGGATGGACAAGCTGACAAGCCGATTCCAGCAGGCGCTGGCCGATGCGCAGAGCCTTGCGGTCGGGCGCGACAACAACATGCTCGAACCCGCTCACCTGATGGCCGCCTTGCTCGACCAGCAGGGCGGCTCGACCGTGCCCCTGCTCGCGCAGGCGGGCGTGAACGTGCCGAGCTTGCGCACGCGCATCGGGCAGGCGCTGGACAAGCTGCCGAAAGTGGCCGGGCAAGAAGGCAACATCAATGTCTCGAATGACCTGACGCGCCTGCTCAATCTCACCGACAAGCTCGCACAGCAGCGCGGCGACGCCTTCATTGCCAGCGAATTGTTCATGCTTGCGGCGCTCGACGATAAAGGCGAAGTCGGGCGTGCGCTAAAGGACTCCGGCGCTACAAGAGCGAATCTCGAAAGCGCCATCGAACGCATGCGCGGAGGCGAAAAAGTGGAAAACGAAAATGCCGAGGACCAGCGCCAGGCGCTGGAGAAATACACCATCGACCTGACTGCGCGCGCCGAGAAATCGAAACTCGATCCCGTGATCGGCCGC
>DATIVQ010000365.1:0-10183 GCA_035465735.1 Rudaea sp. | reverse complement strand
GCTCGGCACCGGCGCCAAGGAACCGGGCTGCTTCTGCCGGTTCGCGGCAAAATCCCCATCGACTTGCGGAAAATACGCGCCGCGCTGGGCCAGCGTGTTTTCGTGCGCCACGGTCAACGCCGCGCGCGCGGCGGCGAGATCCGGATTGTGCTTCAGCGCGTGCCCGATCAGCGCGTCCAGCCGCGGCGACTGGAACAAGGTCCACCAGTCGCCAGGAATATTCGCGCCGCTTTCGAGGCGTTGCGCGTCTCCGCCCGTCACCGGCGCACTGGCCGTTTGACCTGGCGTCGCGCTCGCGTCGTAAGCCTTCACGTCCGGCGCGCCGGGCTTGTGGAAATCCGGCCCGACCGCACAGCCGGCGAGCAACAGCACCGTCGCAGCAGTGCTTGATGCCGCACGCGCAAATGCCATCGTTTCGAGCTTCCGCATCGCCATGTCGATTCCGCCGCCACCGGCGGTGCCGGTCATGTAACGATATAATGTAACAGATAAACGTTAGAAAAACCCGCAACCGCCCAAGATCTTCCATGCACGGGAATCGCCATCCGCCGAAGCGCGGGCTACGGCCCGGGTTCGTTCTCATCGGCGAATACGCCAATCCCTGCTCAGCATGTGCCTCGGAGCACGAAGCGGACAGGTACTACACGGCGACGCGCGTTGACATCACGCTTGGCTTTTCCCCCACCGCAGACGGTCGCGGATGGCCGAAAAACATCGATTTGAACTTGGCTTGCGCAACTGCAGGCCACAAGTGGCCCCCATCGAATGCGGGCGACCGGCCCTGGAAATGCGCGAGCACGCCCATTAACTTGCCATCGTCATGAGTCCGCAGACCCTGCTCGCCTTCGCGACTGTCGCGACACTGGCCATTCTGAGTCCGGGTCCCGCAGTGCTGCTCTCGCTGCGCAATGGCGCGGCGCATGGCGCACGCGCCGTCATGTGGTCTGCGCTCGGCAACATCAGCGGGGTTTGTTGCCTGTCAATTGCCGCAATCCTCGGGCTTGGGGTTGTGCTCAAATCCTCGGTCGTGTTGTTCGGTCTGCTGAAAATCGCCGGGGCTGCATATCTGTTCTATGTCGGCGTGCGGCAACTGCGGGCGAGCTCGGCGGTGAAGCCTGTCATCGCCAATCGCGGCCGGCCGCCCAACCTGCGCCGCCGCGACCTGTACCGGGAAGGCTTCCTAGTCGCCGCAACGAATCCGAAGGCGGTGCTGTTCTTTACTGCGCTGTTCCCGCAGTTCATCGATGCGCATCAACCGGTGCTTCCGCAATTCGTGCTGCTCACGCTGGTATTCATGGCGATCTCCTACGTGTCGCATTTGTTCTATGCGACGTTAGCATCGCGCTCCCGCGGCGCATTGCTGAAATCGCTATTTGCGAAATGGCTGAGCCGTGTCACCGGTGTCGTATTCATCGTGTTCGCCGTTCTGCTGCTGACCATTCGGCGGCCGGCGAACTGACATACTGATCGGCGGCGCCTACCTGGCGGCAATGTCGTCTTAACGCTGATTGTGCGCCGCGAAGTCATCCTCCTCGACACTGAGAAGCTCATGCGTCTGCTTCTCTCAGTTTGCGAAGGTTCCGATGGCGGCCGCTCGTGAATGGCGGCTCAGGTTCGAGAGTCCAAGTTGGTGTCAAGCCTCAAGTCACGCTACCGGTCCGGTGCCGCTGCCGATTATTTCATCGGCGTAAGTATTGATGCGCGAGATGATCTCGTAGCGATCTTGTTCGCTGAGAGGGTAATCGGCCAGCGTCTCGAATAGATGCTCGACGAAGAATTGAAAATGCTGTCGCGTAACGCCAAGCCCATGATGGGCATTTGCCACCCGTCGCCCGGTGTAGCGGATCGGCCCGTCGAGCGCTGCAGAAAAGAACTCGACCTGCATATGCTTGAAGTTGTCCAGAGTGGCGTGATCGAAATAGGGCCTCAGATTCGGATCAGTGATCACCTTCGAGTAGAAGCTGGCAACCATGCCAGCAACGGCTTCGGAACCGCCGATGCGTTCATACAGGCTCGCTTTGGAGTCGGGAATACTCATTTTGATGTCCTCCCCTCGGTGACTAGAACCTCTGGAAAGTATGGAGACCCGCCATGCATTGCACATTGATCCAGATCACCGACGACAACCGCCTGCGCGCGACCTTGCAGTAGCGCAGTCGCCATGCCATCTTGCGCGACGGCGGCCGATGCGGTGTACTTGCGCCCGCTGCCGCGGTCCGGCAAGGGGTTGCCTCCAGTTCGGTTCACGTGAATCGGTCCAGGTCGATTCGCTGCGCTGCGGACGGGGCCGGCATCACGGGGCAAGCGAATTCTGCGGGTGGGCAACGCGCGCGACAGGGAGGATTCATGGCCAACGAATCAGCTGGGTTGATTTCGCGCGGCGGACCGACACGCAAGTTATGGGACACCGTACTGGGTATCCGCCTTGGCCGCCTGTTGCGCTGGCTCGCGTTCGCAGCGTTCCTTGTCGGCATCCTCGGTGTCGCCGCGTTCGTCGTTTTCGTGCTGTATCCGGTGCGGTCGATTCCGAGCTTCGAACACGTCGACGAATACGTTTATCTCGATCAGGGCTGGGGCACCAAGGCGGACACGCCGGATCGGCAGACCTATTACTACACCCCGCAAGGCACGTCGATGCCGCAGGGAGAACTGGTCTCGCCGCTGCGCTATTCATGGTTCGTGAACCTGGAAATGCCGCTCGATCAGCGCCGCTTCGCCGCTCCCGGACACATGCAGCGCTATCGCTTTATCGTCGACCCGCAGCCGACCGCGAGCAATCCCGATCGTCTGCCGGTGGGATTTACGCGCCATTTCGATTCGGCGATCGGCGAGTACGTGCTCGACATTACCTGCGCCGCCTGCCATACGGGTGAAATTCATGCGCACAAGGACGGCAAGACGTACGCGATCCGCATCGACGGCGGTCAGGCGATGCACGAATTCACCAGCATGCAGCGCGGAGCGTTCGGTCCGACCCTGGTTGCCTCGATGCTGGCGACTTGGGCCGATCCGTGGAAGTTCGACCGCTTCGCACACAAAGTGATCGGGGCGCGCTACCCGCAAGGCAAATCGGCTCTGCACAGCGAACTAGGGGCGACGCTGAAGGCGTTCGTGACGCAGGGTCAGAACAATCCGCTGCGCCACCTGTACCCGATCCAGGAAGGCTTCGGCCGTACCGATGCGCTCGGGAGAATTGCGAATACTGTATTCGGCGATCATCTGACCAGCGACAACTACCGGCCCGCCGAGGCGCCGGCAAGCTACCCGTATGTGTGGAACATCTGGAAATTCGACTGGGTGCAATACAACGCCTCGGTCGCGCAGCCCCTCGCCCGCAACATCGGCGAGGCGCTGGGCGTTGGCGCCGTCATACGCTTGCTGGATGCATACGGCAATCCGCTACCGCCCGAACAACGCTTCGCCTCGTCGGTGATCATGCCAAACCTGGATCGGATCGAGCACACGCTGCAGAAGCTGAAGCCGCCGCGGTGGCCCGAGGATCTGCTCGGTCCGATCGATCGGCCGCTTGCCGCGCGCGGCAAGGTCCTGTTCGAATCGCACTGCCAGGGCTGCCATGGGCCGCATCCGGCCGATGCTGCGCGCCAAGCGGCGAGCGCTCCGGGCAAGACGTTGCCGGGCACCGAGTGGATGATCGACGTGATACCGGTCGAACACATCGGTACCGATCCCGGCGAGGCGGACGGTTTTTTGGCACGGCATTACGACCTGAGCCGCGCCGGACTGACGCGCGAAGAACTGGCCCGGCTGCTGCGCCCGCTGCTGGTGCGCGATCTGGCGCGGGATGCGCGTTGGCGGCTGCAGGAAACGATTGCCGCGCGCCAGGCCGCCGGACAGGACAGCACAAGTCTGGCCGCCGTGCTCGCGGCTTATCCGGATCCGAACGCCGATCCGACGCCGTCGATTCCGCGTGCGAGTTTTGCCGCGATCGGCACCGATCTCGGCGGCGCCGCGGCGCTGGACGGATCCACCACGGCCTCGTCGCCCATTCACGATTGCGACCTGAATTGCCAGACCCAGGCTCTGCTGCACGATGTCGTGCGCGGCGAGACCGACATCGACGCGCAATTGAGCAAGATCGATGTGTCCCATCTGACCGAGGGCGAAGGATTGAACGTGCTGGGCCTGTTGATCAAGGCGAAGTATTTCGCGGACAACAAGATCGGCTATCGGCGCCGCCAGTGCCTGGACGGTTTCGGTGCGCTGGATCTGCCGCAGCAGGTTGCCGGCTACAAGCCGCGACCGCTGGAGGGCGTATGGGCGACGCCGCCGTTCCTGCACAATGGCTCGGTGCCGAACCTGTATGAAATGCTGCTTCCGCCGGAACAGCGCAGCAAGCGCTTTTTCGTCGGACGCCGCGATTTCGATGCCAAGCGCGTCGGCTACGTAACCGTACCGGCGGATCCGGACCAGGCCGACGGTTTCTGGCTCGACACCCGCTTGCCGGGAAACCACAACACCGGTCACGCGTTCACCGCGACGCCGGCGCAAATGGACGCCTGGCGCGCCGACCCCAAAGCGCATCCGTTGCCCACGGGCGTGATCGGCCCCTTGCTCAGCGACGCCGAGCGCTGGGCGCTGGTCGAATATCTGAAGATTCATCGCGATCTGCCAGCAACGCCCGCCGATTTCACGCCGCCGGACTGCTCGCAGTGACCGCGGCGATGAACGAGCCTGCCGACAACCATGGCTACACGACCGACTTCGAAGCGGTGCATCGGGCCGAGCGCGAGTGGCTGGCGAAGCGGCGCCGGGCCGCGGATCTGCCGCCACCGGATGGCGATGTCGTAGGCCTGGCATTTTCCGGCGGCGGCATTCGATCTGCGATATTCAATCTGGGTGTCCTGCAGGCGCTGGAGGCTGGCGGCATGATGGGCCGCGTCGACTACCTGTCGTCGGTATCCGGCGGCGGCTACATCGCCTCGTGCTACAGCTGGCTGCGCGCGCGCTTGAAGGCGGTGCCGAAGGGCGGCGTGTTCGCCGCGCTGCGCTCACGCCACAAGAGCACGGTACTCGACTGGTTGCGCCGGCACGGCAAGTACCTTGTCAGTCACCGCGGCTTTTCGATATGGACGCTGCTCGCCTCGGTGCTCGCGGCGATGTTCGTGAACGTCCTTGTGCTTGGCCCGCCGCTGCTGTTTGCGGTGTTCGTGCTCACGCTCGACTGGCTTCCCGTGACCTGGCCGCACTGGCTGATGCTGCCGGGAGGGCACGTCCCGCTGGGGCACCATGGTTACTGGTTGCTGCTGGTATCGGGGACGCTGTGTCTTGCCGCGTTTCCGGTAGTGGCGACGGCGTTTGCCTTCGTTGCGGGTTTGCCCGACGACGCCGACACCCGGCGTATCGACCGGCTGCGCGTGCTGATGGGAAGATTGATCGTGTACGGCGTGGGCTTGATCGTGCTCGGGCTGATTCCGGTCGTTGCGACGCTCGGCGAGATGATGCAGCACCTGTTCGCGCTGCGCCACGCGCACGCCATCGGCAAGCATGCGTCGTACCTGATGCCGTCGGCGCTCGGCGTCACGTCGATGCTGCTCGATCGACGCAAGGGCAAGAACAACGCCGGGCGGCTGACCACGATCGGCCTGAGCTTGCTCGTCTACGGCCTGTTGATCCTGTGCTACCACCTGACCGCGCACACGAACCTGCTCCACTCGCCGCTGTTTCTCGGCTTTGTCGGTCTGGCGATCTTGCTCGCCTTCACGTGCGACATCAACCGCGTGTCGATCCACGCCTATTATCGCGCGCGTCTGAGCGAGACTTTCCTGGCCAACGTCGGCGACGAGCCATTGCCCGATCCTGGCAATTTCGATCTGCGCAACCTCGGGCCGGAGTACGGCGCGCCGCTGCAGCTGATCAACACCACGCTCAACACGACCAGCTCCCGGAGCGAACGTCTGCGCGGCCGCGAAGGTGCGAGCTTCTTCTTCTCGCCGCTGTACGTCGGCTCCGGGCCGACCGGGTTTCGCCGCGTCGACGCTTATGACGAGTGCGATACCGCGCTGTCCAGTGCGTTCACGACGTCCGGTGCCGCAGTCGATCCCGACATGTTCGCCACGCGCGCACGCGCGTTGTCGTTCCTGATGGCGTTGCTCAACATACGCTTGGGTTATTGGACGCTGAATCCGAAATTCGCCCGCCGCCGCGCGCGTTTGCGGCCGTGGTGGTGGATATTCATCGGCCGCGAGATGCTCGGTATCGGCCTGGACGAAAAGCGTCGCCACGTGCATCTGTCCGACGGCGGCGGCTTTGAAAATCTGGGTGTTTACGAATTGATCCGCCGACGGGTGCGCTACGTGATCGTCACCGATGCCGGCGCCGACCCGGATACGACGCTGGGCGATCTGGGTCGCGCGATCGAACGCGTGCGCGTGGATTTCGGCGCCGAGATCGATCTCGACGCGGACCATCTGTATCACCAGCGCGACCAGGCGCTCGCACAACGGCCCTACGTGCTCGGCCGCATCCGCTACGCGGACGCGGATGAGGGTCGGATTCTCTACATAAGGCCGGTGCTATGCGCGGGTTTGACCGCGGACATCTACGCCTACTGGCGCGCACATCCGTCGTTCCCGGACCAGTCGACCGCCGAGCAGTTCTTCGATGAATCTCAGTTCGAGGCTTATCGCGCGCTCGGTCGGCAGATCGTTGCATCCCTGCTCGGCGATACCGCGCCGACCGGCGTGGGCGAGTGGTTTGACCGGCTACAGGCCGCGCGCGCCGCTTGACGCGCGGGGCGGCGGTTACAGGCTCTTCATGTACTCGAGCAGATCGCGCTTATCGGCGGCGTCCAGCGCGGTGCCGTACGTGTGGCCGGCATTGGAATTGCCGGGCAATGTCGTGTCGAACACGCTCGCATGCGCGCCGGTCGCGGCCGCCAGGCCGACCGCCACCGGATCGAACTCGCGACTACCGACGTAGAAGCGTTTTACGCGTTCGGCAGGCGGCTTGAGCAGTTCCGCGAGGCTGGGCACCGAGCCGTTGTGCAGGTAAGGCGCCGACGCCCAGATGCCGCTCAGCGGACGTGCTTTGTAGCAGGCAGGATGTGCGTTCATCTCTGCCCGGATCTCGTCATGGGCGCTGGCCACGGCCTGGCGCACGGCCGCGAGCGGGTGGCGCAGCGCAGCACCAATCGCCGCGTGCACAACCAGATCCGATGTCTGCGCGCGCGCGCCGAACGGCGCGCCAGCCACGACGAACTCCTTGCGCCCGGCAAACGCGCCAGTAGCGGCACTGGATTCGAGGAAGTTGCTTTCCATGCGCGGGTCGGTGCCGACATCGGCTTGCGGAGTCAGCACCGCCTTCAGCTTGCGCTTCGGATCGTTGCGGTCGGAGAGCTGGTGACACGACACGCACTGCTGTTGATAAATGCGTGCGCCGCGCGCGACGCGATCGCGATCCAGGGATCCGAAAATCGATGCCGGCCATTGCGGCGCCTGAAGTGCGAAAAGATCGTCTTCGATCTGTCCCAAATGGACGAAATCGATCGACGACGAATAACCGTCCAGGCCGTCGCGCCTGGACACGTCGAGCGATCCATAGACCGCCAACGCGGTCGTGATGTTCTGCAGCAACGGCCCCGGTCCGGCATTCGGCGCCGACCCGTTCCATTGCACAAAATCCAGGTGTGGTGCATCCCAAAGTACGGGGATACTGACGGGTGCGTCCGGTGCGCGGCGGTTTCCGGGAATACCGAGAAACTGCACGGCGACGGCATTGAAGATCTGGCCGAACGCATCCAGACGCCCGTATCCGTACGGTACCTGCACGGCGTTCATGCGGTGGCGCGCAGCGAGTCCGCCGGCGAGTGCGAGGACCCGGGCACGCAAGTCCGCGCGTTGGTTGTCGGCGGCGCCGAGCGCATCGGCAAAACGCGCAAACTTGCCGTCATTGGCGGCAGTCGCCTGCAGGCTGTCGATGAGCGCTCCTTCGAAGGCATCGAAATCCAGTACGCCCTGGCCGCCGTCGAGACGAATGCGATGACCCTGGTAGCGTACCTCGCCGGTATGGCACGCGGCGCAGCCGAGCCCTGTCCAGCTCTCGCCGTCGCCGCCGGTCACCTCGGTGAATCCGACCGGGAAGCCGTCCGGGTTGCCCGCCGATGGCGCCTGCACCAGAAAGCCCAGGGCATCCATGTTGCCATCAGCCATGAAGCGCTGCCGATTGCCGGCCTGCTCCAGAACCCGCAGCCAGGCACTCGGAATCAGACGCGAACCGAACGATGTGAACCATGCGCGCTGCTGGACGTCGGGGCTCCAGCCCTGTTCCAGGTTGATCGATCCCTCGCCGCCGGCGACGGCCCGATCATTGGCGATAGGGGGCTGCGACCGGCCGCACGCCGCAAGCACGATCACCACGGCACACAATCCCAGCAGGCGCAGATTGCGCATGGTCAAAACTCCTACGGATGCATTGGCCTGCTATTCTAATGGCGGTTTGTGATCAATACCCGGTGGTACCTCCGTGCGAACGAATGCGATGCGCATGTTCCGTCCGCAAGCTTTGCTCATGCTGGTGGTTGTCCTGTTCGCCGTCGCGGGGAACGCACGGGCTGCGGCCACCAGAATTGACGGTGCGTTCTCGCGCGAGGCGCTGAGCAAGAAGATGGACGTGCTTGAGGACCCCGGCGGCAAGATGGACTTCGCCGAGGTGCGCGCATCGACCGCGTTCAAGCCGGCGCCGGCGACCGGCACCAATTTCGGATTCACCCGGTCCGCATGGTGGGTTCGGTTTGTCCTCGACAATCCCGGCGATGAAGATCGGCACGTGTTCCTGCGCGAAGACTACCCGCTGATCGACCATCTGGATCTTTGGGCGGCAGAACCTAACGGATCCTGGCGGCACACGGCGACGGGCGACAGAACGCCATTTTCAACGCGCGAGTTCGACCATCGCGATTTCCTGTTCGATCTGGCCGTGCCTGCAGGGTCCGAGCGCACGTTCTACCTTCGCACGGAATCCGAAGGGCCCGTCGATCTGGACCTGAACCTGTTTTCGGCGCACGCGCTGATCGGCACGCTGAGCGACGAACAGCTCGCGTACGGTGCCTACTACGGCGGATTTCTGGTGCTGGTCCTGTACAACCTGTTCATTTTTTTGATCGTGCGCGATCGCGCATTTTTCTATTACCTGCTGTACGCGACCAGCTATGGCCTGTATTTCGCGATACACAACGGTTTGGCATTCGAATTCCTGTGGCCGAATTCCCCGGTCTGGGGCAACCAGGCCCTGCTCGTGCAGTTGTCGCTGACCCTGATCTTCGGCATGCAGTTCACGCGCACGTTCCTGGATACGGCGCGATTCGCAAGACGTCTCGACCGGATCGCCGTGGCGCTGCAGGTGTTGGCCGGGCTTGGGCTGCTTGGCTCGTTCGCGGTTTCCTATGGGACCCTGATACTGCCGCTGGCGCTGCTGACCGTACTGGTCACGGTAATGATCGTGACGCTGGGCACCCTGGGCTTGGTCAAGGGCTATCGACCGGCGCGCTATTTCATGATTGCCTGGGGCATGCTGCTGGCCGGCGTCATGGTCTACATGCTCAAGGTATTCGGACTGCTGCCGCACAACATGTTCACGCAGAACGGATTCCAGGTCGGTTCGCTGCTGGAAATGGTGCTGTTGTCGCTGGCCCTGGCCAGTCGCGTACGCGAACTGCAGCGGCAGAGTCGAACCGATACGCTGACCCGGATTCCCAACCGGCGCTATTTCGATGAGCGCGTGGCCAGCGAATTCGAACGCGCCCGACGCCGGCAGGGCGCCGTAGCGCTGCTGGTCGTCGACATCGACCATTTCAAGCAATTCAACGACCGCTATGGTCACGCGCGCGGAGACGAGATCCTCAAACAGGTGGCCGATCGCCTTTGTCACGGCGTGCGCCGTGGCGATAGCGTGTGCCGCTACGGCGGCGAGGAATTCGCCGTGATACTGCCGGGCGCCGGCAGCGAAGAGGCGCAGGCGGTGGCCGAGTCGCTTCGGGAAATCGTCGAGCGAGGCGCGTCGCCGGACGCCGGGATTACCGTCAGCATCGGCGTCGTCAGTACTTACGATGCCGAATTCGAAAACGTCGACGACATGTTCCGCGCCGCCGACCGCGCGATGTACCGGGCCAAGGACATGGGCCGCAACCGGGTGTTCCGGTTCGCGTTATGACGGCTACCCGGTGCGG
>DATIVQ010000364.1:0-11928 GCA_035465735.1 Rudaea sp. | reverse complement strand
GCGCCGTTCAGGCCGAGCAGGCCGATCTTGGCGCCGGGGAAGAAGCTGAGCGAGATGTCCTTGATGATCTCGCGTTTCGGCGGCACGATTTTGGACACGCCGATCATGGTGTAGATGTATTGCATGTATGCTCCGTGGAATGGTTGGCTCGGACGGGAATGACCGTCCATTAGATTCGTCCATGCGCGGCAACGATCGCCCGAGACGACGCAACCCGCCAGGCACTGCGCGTTGAACAAATGCCAAGCGCGAATTATCGCCGATGCGGGTAGCGTGCGCCATCACACGAGACGACGCGATACCATTGTCGCCATGGAAAATACGGTACATGCCGAATTCGCTGCGGCGCTGGCTCTACAGCGCAGCGGCGATCTCGCGCGCGCGGAAACCTCGTACCGTGTCCTGATAGCGCGCAACGGAACGCTGCCGGCCGCCGAGCACATGCTGGCGCTGGTTCTGCACGCGCAAGGCCGCAGCGAGGAGTCACTGCGGTGGTTCGAGCGTGCCGAAAACCAAGGGTCTGGGGCGGTGTTATGGAGCAACCATGCCGCTGCATTGCTCGCGACCGGCCGCGTGCGCGAAGCCAGGCAGCTATGCCGCCGCGCCATTGCGGCCGAACCTTCGCATGCGGGTTCCTGGCTGAACGTCGGGTTGGCCTGCGAACTGGAGGGCAACATCGACGACGCCATTGCCGCGTTCCGGACCGTATTGCGCCTAACCCCGGGCAATACGGCGGCACTGCGCGCGCTGGCCCGTTGCCAACTGCGCACGGGAGATGCGAAGGGCGCGCTGAATGTGCTGTCGACCTTGCCGGAAGGCAAGGACGCGGCTGCGGACCTGATCCGTTGCGAAGCCTGGATCGACGACCGGAACTTCGACCTGGCGGCGGCCGCCGCGCAGCGTCTGGCCGGTATGGCAGCCGTGCGCGTGGATGCATTGTTGTTGCAGGCGAAAATCGCCACTGAGCAGGGGCGCAGGGAAGATGCACTCGACCTTTATCGCCAAGTGCTTGAAGCCGATCCCGATAACCGCACCGCGGCGGTGCGCGGGGCGCTGATCCACATCAATCGTGCCGAAACCGAAATCGGCTTGGCCCAGATGCGGCGCTGGATCGCTGCGCATCCCGACGATCATGCGGCAGTGAGCAACTATCTCGTCGCCTGCGACTACAGCGAGCGGTTCGATCCGGCATCCTTGCTTGCCGAGCACCAGAAATACAAACCGCTGCCGCCCACTGGCGAAGATTGGCCGGCAAACTGGCGCCCACACAGCGGCAAACTGCGCATCGGCTGGGTCTCAACCGCATTCAACCTCGGGCCCATCGAAATCTTCTTCGCCGACGTATTCCGCGCCTTTGCCGTCGTTTCGCCGGACGTCGAGCACATTCTCTATGCGATCGACGCTGAATCCAGGTCCGCACCGACCGCGGATGCATGGGCCGGCAACGTGCGCGACCTGAGTCGACTGGGCAATGCCGACGCGTTGGCGGCAATCCGCGCCGACGGCCTGGATATCGTCGTCGATCTTGTCGGTCGCGCTTCCGGCAATCGGCTTGCGATCTTCGCGGCGCGCGCTGCACCGGTCCAGGTCGGCTGGCACGACCAATACTATCCAAGCGGCGTCGAGGCGATGGACTATCTCGTCACCGACCCTTGGCTTAGCCCGCCTGGCGCGGACGTGCATTTCTCCGAAAAGCTGCTGCGCCTGCCAAGCGGCCGTCTCGCCTATCGACCGCCACCGGCCGAAGAGCCTTCCAAGCAGGGCGTCGCGAGCCAGCGTTTCGTCTCGCTCAACCGTTTTTCCAAGATCGGCGATTCAGTCGTCGCCGTGTGGGCCGAAATCCTGCGTGCGCTGCCGGCATGGACGTTGCTGCTGAAGGCCTCGGGCGGCGATGACAGGGATCTGCCCACTCTGTTCCGCGCTCGGTTTGCCGCGCATGGGATTGCGCCGGAACGGGTGGAAGTCGAGGGTAGCGGTACCTACGCCATGGCCATGCACACCTACCAGAATGCCGCCATCGCGCTGGATCCGTTTCCGTTTACCGGCTGCGCGACAACGTGCGACGCCTTGTGGATGGGTTTGCCGGTGATCACTTGGCCACACGAGACGATCGCCAGTCGGCAATCGGCATCGCTGCTCGAAGCGGCCGGCAAGCCGGAATGGATCGCAGCCGATGCCGACGACTATGTCGCCATCGCGGTCCGGCTGGCCCTGGACGATGCCGCGCGCCGCGACTGGCGCGCCCAGGCTCGCCAGCGGCTGCGTCCGGCACTGTGCGACGCGCGCCGTTTGGCACAAGAGCTGATCGACGCGCTGCGCGCGGTGGCGCCAAGGCGTTAGGATTTTCGAGCGGTCACCGATAAAATGCCGTCCTTCCCGCAGTGAGCCGGCCCATGTTCCCCAAGAATTCTCGCATCGAAGGTTACGACCCCGAACTGGCCCAGGCCATCGCCGCCGAGCGCCAGCGCCAGGAAGACCACGTCGAACTGATCGCCTCGGAGAACTACGCCAGTCCGCGCGTGCTCGAAGCGCAGGGCAGCGTGTTGACCAACAAATACGCGGAAGGCTATCCCGGCAAGCGTTACTACGGAGGTTGCGAATTCGTGGATGTCGCCGAACGCCTTGCCATCGAGCGTCTCAAGCAATTGTTCGATTGTGACTACGCGAACGTGCAGCCGCATTCCGGCTCGCAGGCCAACCAGGCGGTGTATTTCGCCCTGCTTAATCCGGGCGACACGATCCTGGGCATGTCGCTTGCGCACGGCGGGCATCTCACGCATGGCGCGAAAGTGAATCTTTCCGGCAAGATCCTCAACGCCGTGCAGTACGGCGTGAACGCGGACGGGTTCATCGACTACGCCGAGGTGGAGAAGCTCGCCGTCGAGCACAAGCCGAAGATGGTCGTGGCCGGGTTTTCCGCCTATTCGCAGGTCGTGGATTGGGCGCGCATGCGCGCGATCGCGGACAAGGTCGGCGCCTATCTGTTCGTGGACATGGCCCACGTCGCGGGCCTCATTGCCGCGGGCGTGTATCCGAGTCCGCTGCCGCACGCGCACGTGGTCACATCGACCACGCACAAGACCCTGCGCGGCCCGCGCGGCGGCCTGATCGTGGCGCGCAATGCGGGTGAGGAAATCGAGAAGAAGCTGCAATCCATCGTTTTCCCCGGCATCCAGGGCGGGCCCCTGATGCATGTGATCGCGGCCAAGGCGGTCGCGTTCAAGGAAGCGCTGGAGCCGGAGTTCAAGAACTACCAGCAGAACGTGGTGAAGAATGCACAGGCGATGGCAAAGACCATCACTGCGCGCGGCTACAAGATCGTTTCCGGCGGTACCTGCAACCACTTGATGCTGGTCGACATGATCGGCAAGGGCGTCACCGGCAAGGATGCCGAGGCCGCGCTCGGCCGGGCGCACATCACGGTCAACAAGAACGCCGTGCCCAACGATCCGCAGAAGCCCTTTGTGACATCGGGCCTGCGCATCGGCACGCCGGCGGTGACAACGCGCGGTTACGGCGAGGCCGACTGCATCGAACTGGCGAACTGGATCTGCGACGTGCTCGATGCGCCGGGCGACGAGGCCGTGATCGCGAAGGTGCGCGAGAAGGTCACGGCGCAATGCCGCAAATTCCCCGTGTATGGGTAACGGTTTCCCATGCACAACAGGCGAAGCGCCAGCAAGGCGCGAGTCCGTGAGCGAACCGGAGTTGACTGGTTGGTCAATGAGGATTCGCGAACGGGCGATTAACGCCGCTGGCGCGAGCTGACCCGCAAAGTGCATTGTCCGTTTTGCCAGCATGTAGACACGCGCGTCATCGACTCGCGCGAGACCGATGACGGCACTTCGATCCGGCGCCGGCGCGAATGCGCGCATTGCGGCGAACGCTTCAATACGTTCGAGACGATGGAAATCAAACTGCCGGCCATCGTCAAGAGCGACGGTCGTCGCGAGGCTTTTGGCGAACACAAGTTGCGCACCGGCGTGGAGCGTGCGCTGCAGAAGCGCCCGGTCGCGAGCGACGCAGTCGACAACGTGGTGCGCGAGGTCGTGCGCCAGCTGCGCGGCGTCAACGAACGCGAAGTGCCATCGCGCCTGCTCGGCGAATGGGTGATGACGGAATTGAAGCGCCTGGACCAGGTCGCCTACGTGCGCTTCGCCTCGGTCTACCGCCGCTTCGAGGATGTGCAGGCGTTCCGCGAGGAAATCGAGCGACTCGAGCGCGACCTGCCGGAACTCGAAGGCCTGCAGCTGCCGTTGCTCGGCGACCTGCGCCAGCGCAAGAAAGCGCCATGAGCGGATTTTCCGCCGCCGACCACGCGCACATGGCGCGTGCGCTGCGTCTGGCCGAAGCAGGTTTATACACGACGCAGCCGAATCCGCGCGTGGGATGCGTGATCGCGCACGGCGAGGAAATCGTCGGCGAGGGATTCCACGCCCGTGCCGGCGAGCCGCATGCAGAGGTCTTTGCGCTGCGCGAGGCGGGGATGCGCGCGCGCGGCGCGACGGCCTATGTCTCGCTGGAACCTTGCGCCCATTTCGGCAAGACCCCGCCCTGCGCCGATGCATTGGTTGCGGCTGGCGTGGCGCGCGTGGTCGCCGCCTGTGCGGATCCCAATCCGAAGGTCGCCGGCGGCGGCTTCGACAAACTGCACGCCGCCGGGATCGCCACCCAGACCGGACTGATGCGCGAGGCGGCGCGCGAACTCAACCGCGGATTTTTTTCCCGCCTGGAGCGCGGCCGGCCGTGGGTGCGCGTCAAGCTCGCAATGAGCCTGGACGGCCGCACCGCGCTCGCGGACGGCCGGTCGCAATGGATCACCGGTGCCGCCGCGCGCGCGGACGTGCAGCGCTGGCGCGCGCGCAGCAGTGCGATCCTGACCGGCGCCGGCACCGCACGTGCCGACGATCCGCGGCTGACGGTGCGCTTGCCGGACGGCGAGGCGTTCACGCCCGCGTTGCGCGTCGTGCTGGATGCGCGCCTCGATGCCATGCCGCCGAATGCGCATCTGCTCGATGGCAGCGCGCCGACGCTGGTCTTGCATGCGCGCGGCGCCACGCCGGCCGGCGACCGCTACGCACGCGTGGAATTGGCGCCTGTTGCAAGCGATGCCGGGGGGCGCCTGGATCTGGCCGCCGTGCTGGCCTTGCTCGCTGCGCGCGGCGTCAACGAATTGCAGGTCGAAGCCGGGTCGGCGCTGTGCGGCGCATTGTTCGCCGCAGAATTCGTGGACGAGCTGCTCTTGTATGTTTCGCCGATCCTGCTCGGTGACAGCGCGCGCCCGTTGCTGAGCTTGTCGCCGCTTGCCGATATCGCCGCAGGCCGGCGCCTGCGCGTGGTCGACGAACGCCGGATCGGCGAAGATTGGCGCCTGCTGCTGAGGGAATGAGCCTGTGTTCACCGGAATCGTCCAAGCCGTCGGCACCGTTGCGCGCATCGAAGCGCGTGGCGGCGACCTGTGCCTGTTCGTGGACGCGTCCGCGCTGGATGCCGAGTTGAGCCCGGGCGATAGCCTGTGCGTGTCCGGCGCGTGCCTGACGGTGACGGCGCGCGAGGCTGGCGTCTGCGCATTCGATGTTTCGGCGGCAACCCTGGCGCTGACCACGCTCGGCGCGCTGCGCGCCGGAGATTCGGTGAACCTGGAGCCCGCGTTGCGCCTGTCCGATCGGCTTGGCGGGCACCTCGTGTCAGGGCATGTCGACGGCGTCGGCCGTGTCCTGGCCATCGAACCGGATGCGCGTTCGCAGCGCTGGACGTTCCAGGTTCCGGCGCCGCTGTCGCGCTACATCGCGGCGAAGGGCTCGGTGTGCATCGACGGCGTCAGCCTGACCGTGAACGAGGTCGGCGAAAACCGTTTCGGCGTGAACCTGATTCCGCACACGGTCGCGGCGACGACGTTTCGAACCCGGCACACGGGCGATGCGGTGAACATCGAGGTGGACATGATTGCCCGTTACGTCGAACGGCTGCGCGCCGGAGAGGCCGCATGAGTTTCGCCACGATTCCCGAGATCGTCGCCGATATCCGCGCCGGGCGCATGGTCGTCATCGTCGACGACGAGGATCGCGAGAACGAGGGCGACCTCATCATGGCCGCGGAAAGAGTGCGGCCCGAGGACATTAATTTCATGGTCACGCACGCGCGCGGCCTGGTCTGCCTTTCGCTCACGCGCGAGCGCTGCGCGCAATTGCGCCTGCCGCCGATGGTCAGCGCCAACGCCTCGCGCCACCACACGAATTTCACCGTGTCGATCGAAGCGGCGCAGGGCGTGACCACGGGCATTTCCGCGCACGACCGCGCGCACACGATCCGCGCGGCCGTCGCCGAGGAGGCGAAACCATCCGACCTCGTCCAGCCCGGCCACATCTTTCCGCTCGCTGCGCAGCCGGGCGGCGTGCTCACGCGCGCCGGCCATACCGAGGCCGCCAGCGATCTGGCGGCACTCGCCGGCCTCGAGCCGGCTGGCGTGCTGGTCGAGATCCTCGCGGCGGATGGCAGCATGGCGCGGCGCCCGCAACTGGAAAAATTCGCTGTCGCGCACGGCCTGAAGATCGGTAGCATCGCCGACCTGATCCGGCACCGGCTCGCGACCGAGCGCACGGTCGCGCGCGTCGCCGAGCGTGCGGTGGAAACCGCGTTCGGGCCGTTCCGCCTGGTCGGCTACCGCGATGCGCTCACGCAGCTGCCGCACTTCGCGCTGGTGAGCGGGCGCATCGACGATGGCGAGCCGGTGCTCGCGCGTGTGCACGTGCGCGACACGCTCGCCGACGCGTTGCAATTGGCGCGCGCCGACCACGGCATCACGCTCGCTGCTGCACTGCGCCGCGTGGCGCAGGCCGGGCGCGGCGTGGTCGTTGTGCTGACCGATCCGGACGAGACGGCGACGGCGCTGGATCGCTTCATGCGACCGGCGGTGATGCCCGCGCGCGATCTGACGCAGGAATGGCGCCGCCACGGCGCCGGGGCGCAGATCCTCGCCGACCTGGGCGCGCGCCGCCTGATCGTGCTTGGCACCAAGCGCCGCTTTTCCGGGCTTTCCGGATTCGGCCTGGAAGTGATCGGTTACGAGGCGGCCGAATAGCGATGCCGGCCAGTCCGCGCGGTGTGCTTTACTGCGGCTCCGGCGACCTGAGCGGTTACGGCCAGGCTGCGATTGCCTACGTGCGCGCACTGGTCAACGCGGGCGTGCCGGTGCAGTGGATTCCGCTGGATTGGCTGCCTGAGCGCATGGCGGCGGGTTCTTGGACATTGCCGGATGGCCGCCCGCGGCGCCTGCTCGAACAATGCGGGACGCACGGCCATCTGGCAGATGTGACCGCTCTGGTAGGGCGCACTAGCGCGCCAGTCGCGCACGACACGGTGATCGTGCAAGCGCCGCCGGAGGCCTGGCCGCAGGTTTTCGAGTCCGGCAAGCGCAACATCGGCGTTACCGTGTGGGAAACCGACCGCGCGCCGGCGCATTGGCTGCCGCTGATGCGACTGGCCGAGCGCGTGATCGTGCCGTGCGAATTCAACCGCACGGCTTTTCTGCGCAGCGGACTGGAAAGACCTGTTCACGTCGTGCCGCACATCCGCCGCCATAGCTGGCGCGAATACGCGCCCAGCGATGTCGCGCGCGCGCGCGCGAAGCTCGGCATCCCCGCCGGCAATCGCGTCTTCTACACGATCAATGCCTGGGATCCGCGCAAGAACACGCCGGCATTGGTGCGCGCCTTCGCGCGCGCCTTCGCCGCGGACGCGCCGGTGAGCCTGCTGATCAAGACCGGCGCGACCGGGCATGGCGATGCGCCGTTTTATCCGGTCCTGCCCACGCGCGAACTCGTCCTGCAGGCGATGCGCGACGCCACCGCCGAAACCGGCAGGCAGCCGGCGCAGATCATCCTGGTCGACGCGGAACTCGATGGCGACGATATCGACCTGATCCACGCGCTCGGCGATATCTTTGTTTCACTCACGCACGGCGAGGGCTGGGGCCTGGGTGCGTTCGAGGCGGCCACGCTCGGCAAACCCGTGATCATGACGGCCTGGGGAGGACAATGCGCGTTCCTCGGCGAGAGCTGGCCCGGTGCGGTGCCCTGTGCGCTCGAGCCGGTGCCGCTGTGGCCGCCACACAAGCCTTCGTATTTCCCGAGCCAGCGCTGGGCTGCGCCGGTCTTCGACGACGCCGTCGCGCGGCTGCGCGCGATCGCGGCGGATCCAGAGCCGGCGTTGGCCGCCGCACATGCGATCCGCGAGCGCATTGTCCGCAATTACGCCGAGCCGGTCGTCGTCGACACCTTGCTCGAGGCCATCACATGAGCATGCGGCGCGACTTCCACTTCGTCTTCGGCCTGCGCGAGCAGCGCGAGCCGTTCCACATCCTGCATTACCTGTGCCTGGCCTCGTGCCGGATGGTGAACAAGCCGGACGCAATCTTCTTCCACTACCGTCACGAGCCGTTCGGGCCGTGGTGGGACAAGATCAAGCCGCACCTGCGCCTGGTGCGCGCGCCGGATGTCGTGGAAGGCTTCGCGCCCGCGCGTTATGCGCAAAGCGCCGAAGGGCGTTTCATCGAGCAGCTCGGCTTGAGCTATGCGCACGAGGCCGACTTCCTGCGCCTGGACATCCTGCTCGCGCACGGCGGCGTCTATGCGGACATGGACACGCTGTTCGTGCGCCCGTATCCGGACGAATGGTTCGCCGAGGGGTTCGCCATCGGCGAGGAATGTGCGCCGTTCGCACCGGGGCAGGCCACTCGTCCGACGTTGTGCAATGCAGTGATGTTCGCCCGGCCGGGATCGCGCTTCGCGCGTGTGTGGCGCGAGCGCATGGCCACGGTGTTCGACGGCAGCTGGAGCGGGCATTCCTGCCACGAGGCCGCGCGGCTGTGGCGGGTCATGCCGGATGCCCTGCGCGTGCTGCCGCGCGAATACTTCTTCCGTTACGGCAGCACGGTCGCGGGCCTGCGCAGCCTGCTCGAGGAATCCGACAGCGAGCGTGCCGACCTGTACAGCATGCACCTGTGGGCGCACCTGTGGTGGGATGCAAAGCGCACGGATTTCTCCCCGGTGCACGCCGGGCAGATCGATGCGGACTGGATCGGCTCGCGCGATTGCACACTGGCGCGCCTTGCGCGCCGGTTCCTGGTCTAGCCGTCGATTTGCAGCGCGCCGGCCTCGTGCGGCAGGCGCAATGCGCCGAGCGCTGGCGCATATTCGGCCAGATGTCGGCGCAAATCCGCCTCGCGCTGCAGCAGCCGCGCCTGCCCGTAGCGCTTGGCGCGCGAGATCGCGACGTGATGGCCGGCGTCCCAGGTATTCGCGCCGTGGTAGACGTAGACATAGCACCAGCCGGCATCGCGCAGTCGCGCGATGCGATCGCCGCGGCGCAGGATGTGGAGCAGCGCGTCGGTGTCCTCGCCGCGTGCGACTTCCGCGTAGCGGGGTACGCGCTCGCGCCGGCCCAGCAGCGTTCCGGGCACGAGGTTCAGCGGCCAGGTCTCGCGGTTCCAGTCGTCCCAGTACAGCTCGCCGCGCGCGGGAAACCAGTGCAGCTGGTCGCACAGGAAGCAGAAGTCCGCTTGTTCCCGGAGCATTGCCTGCCATTGCAGCGACAGGCGCTGCGGATGGTAGCGGTCGTCGTCGTCCCACTGGCACACGAACTCGCCGTTCGCGGCCTCGATGGCCGCGTTGCGCAGCCGGCCAAGACTCGCGCCGGGAGCCTGGCGCAGCACGCGCACCGAAGCCGCCTGCACCTTCGCCGCCAGAGCGGAAAGTTCGGTGTGAATCGCCTCGTTGCCGTCGTGCACGACCACGAGCTCGCGCTCGGCGTGCGTCTGCGCCGCGAAGTCGCCGATGGCGAGCCGCGCCAGCGCCAGCCGCGAGGCTTGGGTTATCATCAGGCAACTGATCATGGCGCCAGATTGTAATCGGCATGCGGTAATGGAGGCGCGGTAACGGACGGATGCACAAGATCGGCTACATCCTGACCTGGCGCGACGGCGGCGATGCAAGCCGGCGCGACAATCTGTTCGCCGTGCTGACCTGGCTTGCGCGCTTTCCGCAGTTCGAGCCGATCCTCGTCGAACAGGATACGGCGCCGCGCCTGGATGGCGGCCTGCCGCACCCGGACTGCAAGCGCGTGTTCGCCTACAACCCGGGACCGTTCAACAAGAGCTGGGGCCTCAATGTCGGCTTCCGCCATGGCGCGCACGCCTGGCTGGCTTTTGCCGATGCTGACATCGTGCTCGGCGACGCCTGGCCCGGCGTGATCGAGCATCTGGGCAAGGGCTACCAGGCGATCAAGCCGTATCGGCGCCTGATCGATCTCGACGCGGCCGAAAGCGCGCGCGTGCGCGGCGGCGACTTCGATTTCGTTCCGGATCGCGGCGGCGCGACGCCGAATCGCGAAGGGGCGGGGGAGCGCATCGTCTTCGCCGGCGGCGTGTTCCTGATCGCACGCGCCGCGTTCGTGCGCCTGGGCGGCTGGGATGAGCGCTTCCGCGGCTGGGGCGGCGAGGACGATGCCTTCAGCTACCGTCTCGAGCGCGCGCGGCTGCCGGCGCTGGAACTCGATGCGCGCCCGGCGCTGCACCTGGCGCACCCGCGTCCGCGCGAGACGACGTTCGAGCAGCCCCACTACGCGGCCAATTGCGCCGTGCTCGACAGCTACCGGCACCTGGAGGACGCGCAACTGGAGCGTTTTTCCGAAATCCAGGCCCAGGTCATCGGCAACCGCGACAAGTACCGTCCCGAATGAACGCGCCCGCGCCACGCCTGCTGATCGGCACGCCGGCCTACGGCGGCATGATGCACAGCGATTGCGTCAGCGCCCTGCTGCAATACCAGCGCGCCGGCATCGACTTTGCCCTGATGAGCATCGGCAACGAAAGCCTGATCACGCGCGCGCGCAACACGATCCTTTCCGAGTTCCACGCGCGCACCGATTTCACCCACCTGCTGTTCCTGGATGCCGACGTGCTGCTGCCGCCGGCGGGCCTGCGCCGCCTGCTCGCCAGCGGCCGCGACGTGATCGGCGCGGCGGTCGCACTCAAGGGGCGCAACGCCGGCGGCGGGCGCATCTTCAACGTCGGCGCGCTGCGCGGCGAGGACGGCTTGCTGTATGAAGTCGAGCGCATCGGCACGGCGGCTCTGCTGCTCTCGCGCGCGGCGGTGACGGCCCTGGTCGATGACGCGCGCCGCGACGGCCGCGTGTATGCGCGCGGCTATCATCTGCGCGGAATCGAGCTGCAGGCGAGCGTGCAGTACGACGTGTTCCGCACCGGCGTCATCGGCGACGAATACCTGTCCGAGGATTACTGGATCTGCCGCGAATTGCGCCGCATGGGTTTTCCCACGTACCTGGACCCCACCATCGTCACCCGCCATTCCGGCATGATGGAGGCCTGATGCCGGCCACGCCGCCGCGGCGCGTTGAACTGTTGCAGGTGCGCGTGCCGAACGTGCCGCCCTTCGTGCTGGCGCTGGAAACCCAGGTCGACCGCTACATTGCGCCGTCCATCCGCACCTACGGATTGTGGGAGGCCGCCGAAACCGAGTTGTGCCGGTGCCTGCTGCGTCCCGGCATGCGCGTGGTCGACGCCGGCGCGCACGCCGGCTACTACAGCGTGCTGTTCTCGCATCTCGTCGGCGCACAGGGCAGCGTGCTCGCCTTCGAGCCGGAGCCTGCCAACTTCCGCATGCTGCTCGCCAACCTGCTGCTCAACAATTGCGGCAATGTGCAGGCGCGTCCACAGGCCCTGGCCGACGGCTGCGGCACCGGCTTGCTGCACCTGAGTGCGGAGAATGCCGGCGATCATCGTCTCGCGCCGGCGCCGGGTCGCCGCTCGGTCGAAGTCGAAACCATCGACCTGGACACCGCGCTCGGCGGTGCGCCGCTGGATTTCATCAAGATCGACACGCAGGGCGCCGAGCCGCGCATCCTCGCCGG
>DATIVQ010000363.1:0-7472 GCA_035465735.1 Rudaea sp. | reverse complement strand
CCTGCTGTCCAAACTCGACGTGGAGGCGTTTGTGCTGGATCTGGCCAAGCCCTGCGTCGAACTTCCCGCAGTCGAGGGCGTGAAACTCATGCGTGTCGACGCGCAGACGCTCGAGGCGGAAATGTCGCGTGCGCACGATCTCAATTCGCTGTTCGCGGCGCTGTCCGCGCACGGCATCACGGTAACCTCGATGCGCAACAAGGCGAACCGGCTCGAGGAATTGTTCGTGCGCCTGATCGACGCAAACGACAAGCAGGCCGCAGCATGAACGCCGAGCACACGCTGATCGCACTCGGCACCATCGTGCGCCGCGAGGTGATGCGCATCCTGCGCATCTGGACGCAGACCCTGCTGCCGCCGGCAATCACGGTGACGCTGTACTTCATCATCTTCGGCAGCCTGATCGGGCGCCGCATCGGCGAGATCGCGCCGGGGATCTCGTACATCGAATACATCGCGCCGGGCCTGATCATGATGAGCGTGATCCAGAACGCCTACGGCAACATCACCAGTTCCTTCTTCGGCGCCAAATTCCAGCGCTTCGTCGAGGAGATGCTGGTCTCGCCGATGCCGAGCTGGACGATCCTCGCCGGCTACATTTCCGGTGCGGTGCTGCGCGGCTTCATGGTCGGCGTGATCGTGCTCGGCATCTCGCTGTTCTTCACGAAGATCCACCTCTACCACCCGTTCGTCACGCTGAGCACCTTCGTGCTGGCGGCGACGATCTTCGGCCTGCTCGGCTTCGTCAACGCGATCTTCGCGCGCAAGTTCGACGACATCGCGATCATCCCGACGTTCATCCTGACGCCGCTGACGTACCTCGGCGGCGTGTTCTACAACGTCGCGCAGTTGCCGAGTCCGTGGAAGGAAATCTCGCACCTGAACCCGATCCTGTACATGGTCGGGGCGTTCCGTTATGGCCTGCTCGGCGTCAATGAAATCAATCTGGTCTGGGCCTACGCCGTGATGCTGGCGTTCGTGATCGTGCTTGGCGCGTTTTGCCTGACACTGCTCAATCGCGGCGTGGGGCTGCGCTCTTAAGGCAGTCCGAAGAATGCCGTGGCAGTCGCCGTCGTGTTGGCCGCGGCGACTGCCACGTCCTCGCCACGGTCGCGCGCAACTTCCGCGCAGATGTGCGCCAGATACATCGGCTCGTTGCGCCGGTGCGCAGGCGTGGGTCTGACCGTGCGCGGCAAGAGGTAGGGCGCATCGGTTTCCAGCATCAGGCGATCCGCCGGAATCGACTTGACCAGCTCGCGCAGGTGCGTGCCGCGTCTCTCATCGCAGATCCAGCCGGTGATGCCGATGAAAAAATCGCGGTCGAGGTAATCGAACAGTTCGCTCTTTTCGCCGGTGAAGCAATGCACCACGGCGCGTCCGATGCGCCCGCGGACGTTGTCCATGCAGGCAAGGAAATCCGCATGCGCGTCGCGCTGGTGCAGGAACAACGGCTTGGCGCATTCCGCAGCCAGTTCCAGCTGTCGCTCAAAGGCGAACAGCTGCGCCTCGCGCGGCGAAAAGTTGCGGTGGTAGTCCAGACCGGTTTCGCCGACGGCGACGACTTCGGGCAAGGCATGCAGTTTGCGCAAGCCGGCTTCGGTTTCCGCATCGAAGTCGCTGGCATGATGCGGATGCACGCCCGCCGTTGCGAACAGCACGCCGGAGTGCGCGTGCGCAAGATCCAGCGCGTCACGCGAGCCGTGCAACGATGCGCCGGTGACCACCATCCGCGTCACTCTGGCCGCATGCGCGCGCGCGAGCACCTCCAAAAAATCATGGCGGAAAGACTCATGGGTCAGGTTGGCGCCGATGTCGACGAGCCGCATGTTCGAGCGTTATCGGGAAAGTCCGGCATTATGCCAAGATCGTGGCGACCGGCGTTCACGGCCGGTTAACCGGGTCCGTCACAGGCTGTCCAGACGGGGATTCGACACGGGAGTACTCAGATGAAGCATTCGACGGTTTTTTCCTGCGCCATCGCGGCAACCGCGTTGGCCGCAGCAGCGCTTGCGCAGGCAGCCGGCAGCGGCGCCGCGGTATCGCCACAGGTGGATCTGGTTCGGGCGCAGCAAGTGCGCGCGCAAACGCAGGCACAGGCCAATCAAGCCAAATCCGCCGCGTTGAAGACGGGTGTGGGCGGCGCCAAGCCCGGCAACGCAAGACCCGTCGAGTTGTATGCCAATCCGGATCGCGCCTATCCGCCGAGCTGCCTGGGTTCGCCGATGCCGTTCGGCATGTGGCAGAACGATCCGTATGCCCAGCACAGCGTCGTCAATCTGATCGGCGACCCGCTGTCCGGCGATCCCGTCGAGCGCAATTATTCCGAAGCGGTCGACCTCTACGTGTTTCGCGTGGCCTGCACCAGCGGACAATCGGCCACATTGCTGGAGATCAACCGGCCGCAGGTGATGGAGGGCAATACCACTCGCTATCCGACCTTGCCGGCGATTTCTGTCTTGCAAGGGAGCAACAATATCTACGTCCGCCTGGCGAACGATCCAAATACTTTTTATTCCACCAACTACGCGCTCAACCCGCTGGTCAACAGCGACGTGTTTGTGTTGGAAAATTTCTACAACAGCTCAGTGCAGTTCGATTACAACCAAGCATTTGCACTCACGGTGGACAATTTGAATGCGAACGACTCCCACCGTTACACGACATTTGCTCTGGCGGCCTACAACCCCGCCTTTTATCCGGAAGCAGCGCTGCCATTGCCGATCAGCGGCTACATGACCGGCAACTGGTACGACCCGAACCACAGCGGCGAGGGTATCCAGGTCGAGGTCGGCGAGCTGCAGGGCAGCGGCAGCACGTATCCCCGCTACATCGCGATTGCCTGGTACACCTTCGATTCCAATGGTCACCCGTACTGGCTGTTCGGCAGTGGCAACTTCAATGCCGGCGACACCTCGGCCGTGGTGACGCTGGGTTATTCTTACGATGGTGGATTCGCCGGAAATTTCGGCGCCTCCGCCACGCAGACCCTGTGGGGCACGTTCAACGTCCAGTTCCCCGACTGCAACACGATGCAGTTCAGCTATCAATCCGCTCCCGGCTTGCCAACGGGAGTACCGAAGGGCAGCGGCATGAAGACATGGACTCGCTTGACCCAGATGAACGGCCTGACTTGCCAGTAATCCCCAAGCGTTCGATGTTCGATCCCGCCCGCGTGGCGGGATCGGCGTTTGTACGATGAACAAAAGTACACAATTTCCAATTCGCGAAGTATTGCCGGACATGCTGGCGAGCCTCGCGCGGCATCCGCGCCTGGTGCTGGAAGCGCCGCCCGGCGTGGGCAAGACCACCCAGGTGCCGCTCGCCCTGCTCGCCGCGGATTGGCTGTCGGGCAAGAAGGTTCTGATTCTTGAACCGCGCCGCATCGCCTCGCGCGCAGCAGCGGAGTTCATGGCCGCGCAATTGGGCGAAGCGGTCGGCGAAACCGTCGGTTATCGCATCCGCTTCGAGGCCAAGGTTTCCGCGCGCACGCGCGTGGAGGTCGTCACCGAAGGCATCCTCACGCGCCTCATCCAGTCCGATCCGGAATTGTCCGGCATCGGCATCATCCTGTTCGACGAATTCCACGAACGCCATTTGCACGGCGATCTCGGCGCCGCGCTCGCACTCGATGTGCAGGCGCAACTGCGGTCGGACCTGCGCCTCGTCATCATGTCGGCAACGCTGGACGGCGAGCGTATCGCGCGCTGGTTCGAGGCGCCGCGCATCACCTCCGCCGGACGCAGCTTTCCGGTGCGCATCGAGTATCCGCCGGCAAAGGCGAACGAGGATTGGCCGTTCCATCTGCGCCGCGTCGCCGAAGCCGCGCTGCGCGAGACGGCGGGAGACATCCTCGTGTTCCTGCCGGGTCGCCGCGAGATCGAACAGGCGGGGCGCGCGCTGCAGGGACACGCTGACGCCGAAATCGTCGCGTTGCACGGCGAACTTTCGCTCGCTGAGCAGCATGCGGCGCTCGCGCCCGCGTGCGCGGAAACGCGGCGCATCGTGCTGGCAACGAACGTGGCCGAATCCAGTGTCACCTTGCCCGGCATCCGCGCCGTGATCGATTCGGGCCTCGCGCGCGAACCGCGTTTCGATCCAAACTCGGGTTTCTCGCGCCTGCAAACGGTCGCGATCTCGCAGGCCTCGGCCGACCAGCGCGCTGGCCGTGCCGGGCGCGTGGCCGAGGGCGTGGCCTACCGTCTGTGGCCGCAAAGCCAGCGCCTGGAGCCCGCGCGGCGCGCGGAGATCGCGCAAGTGGACTTGTCCGCGCTCGCGTTGGAACTCGCCGCATGGGGCTCGCCGGATCTGCGCTGGCTGGACGCACCGCCCGCCGGCACGCTGGCCAGCGCGCACGATCTGCTGGTGCTGCTCGGCGCCCTCGATGCGAGCGGGCGCATGACCGACTTGGGCCGCGACATGCTGGCGGCGGGCGCATCGCCGCGACTGGCCGCGATGGTCCTGCGCGCACCCCCGGCGCAACGCGCCCTCGCCTGCGATGCCGTCGCCCTGCTCGAAGCGCGCAATCCGCTGCGCGGCGAAAACAGCCATGGCGACGATTTCCGCGCACGGCTTGCGGCGCTGCATGCCTGGCGCGACGACAAGCGTGGCGTACGCAATTCCGGGGCGGACCCTGCTGCGCTCGCTGCCATCGATCAAGCCGCATCCAACTGGCGGCGGCGCTTCGGCGTGCGTACCGTACCCTCGCCAGTGACGGGCCAGCTCGCGCTCGGCGACTTGCTGGTGCATGCCTTCACTGACCGCATCGCGCGCCAGGACGGCAACGATGCGCGTCGTTATCGCCTGAGCAATGGCCGCGGCGCGCATTTGCTGCAAAGTACACAATTGTACGGCGAGCCGTGGCTGGTCGCGAGCGACCTGCGCTTCGATGAGCGCGACAGCGCAATCCTCGCCGCGGCGCCATTCGATCCCGACATCCTTGGACGCGACTTTGCCGATCGCTTCGCAAAGCAACGGATTGCCCGATGGAACCGCGACAAGCAGGCGGTCGAGACCTTCGAGGAGCACCGCTTCGCGCAACTCGTGCTGGAACGTCGCAGCGTGCCATCCAGGCCCGAAGACGCCCTGCCCGCCCTGCTCGCCGCCGTGCGCGAAGCCGGACTTGGCAGCCTGCCGTGGAGCGAGCACACGCAAGCCTTGCGCGCGCGCGTTGCGTGTCTGCGCGACTGGTGCCCCGACCTTGGCTTGCCTGATCTTTCCGATGCAGCGTTGCTCGCTGCGCTGGAAGAATGGCTGGGTCCGTATCTGTCCGGCAAGACGCGCCTGGATGCGCTCACCTCGGCGATGCTCGGCGATGCGCTGGCGTCCCGGCTCGACTATGCGCAGCGCAAGGCTGCGGATGAACTCGCGCCGGAAGCGCTGAGCGTGCCCAGCGGCAACACGCGCAAGCTTAGGTACGAAGTCGGCAAGCCGCCGGTGCTTGCGGTGAAACTGCAAGAGCTGTTCGGCCTCGCCGACACACCGCGCATCGCGAACGGAAAGGTTGCCGTAACCTTGCACCTGCTCTCGCCTGCGCAGCGGCCGATCCAAGTCACGCAGGATCTGCGCGGCTTCTGGGAACGCACCTATCCGGAAGTGAAAAAGGAATTGAAGGGGCGTTATCCAAGACAGCATTGGCCCGACGACCCGTGGACGGCCACACCCACCGCGCGCGCGAAACCTCGCCGCTGACCGCAATTCGCCATATCCGTGTGGAACCATCGTCCACGCAGCCAGTCCAAATCCGGACGCTCGTGCACGGAAAACCGCGATGACCAAACCCACCCAATCTCTTGTCTGGATGCTCGGCTTTCTCGCCGCAGTCGGCGTGCTCGCCGCGCTGCTTGCTACGCGCCTGGCGCAGAACTTCGCAGCCAATCCGTTCTTCAACGGCGTGATCCTCGCCGTGCTTGCGTTCGGCGTGTTCGCGAACTTGCGCCAGGTGCTCTTGCTGTCGCGCGAGATCGAATGGATCGAGGCCTTCAAGCGCTCGCCGCCGGATCGCCCGCTGCCGGTCAAACCACGCCTGCTCGCGCCGATGGCGCGCATGTTCGGCGGACGCGAACGCGCGAAGTTCTCGTTGTCCACGCAATCGCTGCGCTCCGTGCTGGACAGCGTCTACCTGCGCCTGGAGGAATCGCGCGACCTCTCGCGCTACCTTGTCGGACTCGCCATCTTCCTCGGCCTGCTCGGCACGTTCTGGGGACTGCTCGTCACGATCCGCTCCGTGGCCGACATCATCGGTTCGCTCGGCGTCGGCAGCGATCCGGCGGCGATGTTCAACACGCTCAAGGAAAACCTCAAGGAACCGCTGTCCGGCATGTCGACGAGCTTTTCCACGTCGCTGTTCGGTCTTGCCTCGTCGCTCGTGCTCGGCTTCCTCGACCTGCAATCCGGTCACGCGCAGAACCGCTTCTACAACGAACTGGAAGACTGGCTTTCCAGCATGACGCGGCTGTCGTCCGGCGCCCTGCACGGTGACGGCGAGGCGAGCGTGCCGGCCTATGTGCAGGCGTTGCTCGAGCAAACCGCCGACGGCCTTGAGCGCATGCAGCGCGCGCTGACCGAATCCGAACGCGAACGGCGCAGCTCCGGCGAACAGTTCGGTGAACTGAACACCCAACTCGGCCGCCTCGCCGATCTTCTCAGCCGCGAGACGCGCGAATTCCGGGGCTTCGCCGAGACCCAGGAAGAACTCAAGAACGCGCTGAAGACGATGGCCGCCGCGCCGAATGGCAGTGAACGACTGAGCGACGACCTGCGCGGCGAGTTGCGTCTGCTTTCGCGCACGATCGCCGCCGCGGTCGACGGCAAGCGCGGTGCCGTGCAATGAACGGTCTGGCGCGTCGCCGCCGCGCGCTCGACATCTGGCCGGGGTTTGTCGACGCGCTGTCGTCGCTGATCCTGGTGATGGTGTTCGTCCTGCTGATCTTCGCGATCGGCCAGTTCGTGCTGTCGCAGACCATCGCCGGCAAGAACCGCGCCCTGGCCGACCTCAACGCGCAGATCGCGCAGCTTGCCAGGACGCTCTCGCTCGCACAGGACAGCAACACGGCGCTGAACGCAAAAGTGAAGGAACTGTCCGCCTCGCTCGGCACCACGACCGGCGAGCGCGACACGCTCAAGGCGCAACTCGACGCCACAACCGCGCAGGCCACCAGGCTCAATGCCGATATCGCCGCGCTGGCCGCACTCAAAGCGCAACTCGAACAGCAGGTCGCGAGCCTCGGCGCGGAACTCGACACCTCGAAGAAGAATCTCGTCGCCGCGACCGACCTCAACACGCACAACGCCGCGCAGATCGAACTGCTCAACCGCCAGCTCGCCGCGGTGCAGGATCAGCTCAGGCAGATTTCGACCGCGCTCGAGATCGCGAACAAGAACGTCAAGGAAAAGGACCTGAAGATCGCGGACCTCGGCAAGCAGTTGAACATTGCGCTGGCAAACAAGGTAAACCAGCTCGAGAAATACCGCTC
>DATIVQ010000362.1:0-5353 GCA_035465735.1 Rudaea sp. | reverse complement strand
GGCGAGCCGGGCATAAAACGTATCGGTGCGCATGAATTCGGTGTCCAGGGCGATCACGGCCGGCGCCGTTTGCGCGGAAATCCATGCGGTGAGTGCGGACTCGCTGTCTATCCAGTCAAACACGATTCATTCCTTGTTGCGGAAAATGCGCGAAATGGCCTAAGGTGCGCCATCGTCATCACACCTTTGCACATTCCGCAATGCCCGGTACCGAAGTCGTCAGCAAGCAAGCCGTGTATGGCGGCGCCGCCGGCATTGCCTTGCTCGCCTTCGCGCTGATTTATCGATTCTACCCCGGCAATCCATCCGTGCCTGCCGCGCACGCGCCGCCGGCGGAAACCGCCACCGTTCCGGTCATGTCGCTGTCGCCGTCCGCGAAGGCAGCGGGCAAAGCGGCGCCGGCGATGCCGGCGCCAGCCACGACCGAACCGCTGCCGTCCACGCCAGCCGTGCCGCCGACGAAGGCGATCGCGGCCTTGCTGAAGAAGGCCGCCAAGGCGTTCGACGAAGGCCATCTGACCGCGCCGAAGGATGCCAGCGCGCTCTCGTACTACCAGCAGGTGCTGGCGGCGGACAAAAACAGCGCCGCGGCGCATGCCGGCCTGGGAAGAATCCACAAATCCCTTTTGCAGCAAGCCGGCGACGCACTCGACCGCGGCGACGAGCGCGACGCGGCGCGCGCGATCGGCGATTTGGCGCAGGTGCCCCAGGCAGACGAAGAGGTATCCGGCCTGCAGTCGCGCCTGAAGGCGCTGCGCCAGGTGATGCCCTTGCTGACGCGTGCTGCCGATTTGTTGCAGCAAGGCCATGCCACGGCGCCGCCGAACAACAACGCACTGGCGGTGTATCGACAGGTGCTCAAGCTCGATAGCGGCAACAAGCTGGCCGAACAGGGCTTGATCCAGGTGCAGCAGGGTTTCCTCGACCGCGCGCTGGCCGCCGCCGCGCAGGACGATTTCGACGGCGCGGACAAAATTCTCGCCGATGCCTCGACGGTAAGTCCTGGTTCGCAGCAACTGCTGGACACGCGCTCGCGCATCGAGGGCATCCGCCGCGACCGCGCGGCGAACACGCTCAGCCAGGCCAATTCCGCGCTCGACGCCGGCAATCCGGATCTCGCCGAAACGCTGGCGAAAAGGGCGCTGGCGCTGAGCCCCGACCTCGCCGGCGTCGACGAATTCAACCGCCGCCTGCGCAACGCACGCCTGTACGCGAGCTACAGTCCCGGTCAGATCGTCACCGACCAATTCCGCGATCGCCACGGCAGTGCGCCGCCGCTGGTCGTGATCCCGACCGGCAGTTTCACCATGGGCGCGCCGGCCGGCGAAAGCGGGTCGCGTGCGAGCGAGGAGCCGCAGCGACAGGTCAGTATCGGCACCGGTTTCGCGCTCGGCCGCGACGACGTCAGCGTCGGCGAGTTCCGCGTCTTCATCGACGATTCCGGCTATGCGACGGATGCGGAGAAAGCAGGCGGGTCGAGTATCTACGACGAGACCACCGGGCGCATGATCGATCGCCGCGGCATCACCTGGCGCGACGATTACCTCGGCAACGTGGCGAACGACGATCTGCCGGTCATCCACGTGTCATGGAACGATGCCGTGGCTTACGCGCAGTGGCTTTCCGCGCGCACCGGCAAGCGTTACCGGCTGCCCAGCGAAGCCGAATTCGAGTATGCGTTGCGGGCCGGATCGAGCACGCGTTATCCCTGGGGCGACGGCAATCCGCCACGCGTGCTCGACAACTTCACCGGCGATGGCGATCGATCGCCGAAGCTCAGGCGCAGCTGGGCCAAGGCGTTCCGCCATTACGACGACGGCTACTGGGGACCGGCTCCGAACGGCAAGTTCCCGGCCAACGCGTTCGGCCTGATCGACATGGACGGCAACGTGTCGGCGTGGGTAGCCGACTGCTGGCACGACAACTACACGCGCGCGCCGGCCGACAGCAGTGCGTGGATGAACCCCGGCTGCGCCGAGCATGTCATTCGCGGCGGCTCGTGGGGCAGCGCGCCGGACCAGGTGCGCTCGGCGTATCGGCTGTCCGCGCCGTCGGACACGCGCAGCGCGCGCGTCGGCATTCGCGTGGCGCGGGATTTGTGAAATTGCGCACGCCGGCGGCCGGCCCGTTCAGCTTTTCAGCAAGCGTACCTTGCCCGACGCGAGCTCGTATTCGGCACAGACGACCATTACCCGGCCGTTTTTCACCGCTTCGGAGATGATCGGTTGGGCCGATGCGATCCGCGCCGCGTTGTATTCGGCGTTCGCTTCGATCGCGCGTTCGAGCAGGTTGTCGCCGCCGGATTTCACCACGCTTTCGATGCCGGCCCGCACGGCGTCGGTGATGTCCCAGATGTGGCCTGGCAATGGTTTGGGATTTTGGATTTCCTGGATGGTTGCCTTGACCGCGCCGCAGTTGCTGTGGCCAAGCACCATGACCAGCGGTGTGCCGAGGACGCCCACGCCGTACTCCAGGCTGGACAGTGCATCGCGATTGAGATAATTGCCAGCCACACGCACGACGAACAGGTCGCCGGGCGCCTGATCGAAGACGAGTTCCGGCGCAACGCGCGAATCGGCACAGCTGAGGATCGATGCAATCGGGTATTGCGTCTTGGCGCGAGCGGCGCGGCCTGCAGAAAAATCCTTCGCATCGAATTTGTTCGCGGCGTAATGCGCGTTTCCGGCCAGCAATCGATCGAGCGCTGCCTGTGGCGTGATCGCGTTCGGCGGAGGGGCGTCGGCGACGGCGCGGCGCAGCGGCGTGGCGGCAGCAAGCGCGACGATGCCGAGGCCGGCCTGTTGCAGGAAACGGCGGCGGGATTGATGGTCGGATTCGCGCATCACGCACACTCCTCGTCGAGTGGAAGTTGAAAAGAGCGCTGCGCCGGGATTCTACGCCGTCGCATATGTCGCGTGCGAGGACTGGTGATTGGCCGCATAATCGCCATTTCATCCGCATCCGGAATCGCCATGAACGCTCCCACCCGCATCGATACCACGCGCGTCATCCATCCGCCGCGCGGCCCCGAACTGAGCTGCAAGAACTGGCTTATCGAAGCGGTGTACCGCATGATCCAGCACAACCTCGATCCGGAGGTCGCGGAAAATCCGGCGGAGCTCGTCGTCTACGGCGGCATCGGCCGTGCCGCGCGCAACTGGGAGTGCTTCGACGCAATCTTGAAGTCGCTGCGCGAGTTGAATCCCGATGAGACGCTTCTGGTGCAATCCGGAAAGCCGGTCGGCGTGTTCAAGACGCACGCCGATGCGCCGCGCGTGCTGATCGCCAATTCCAATCTCGTGCCGCACTGGGCGACGTGGGAGCATTTCCACGAACTCGACCGCAAGGGCCTGATGATGTACGGCCAGATGACGGCGGGCTCGTGGATCTATATCGGTTCGCAGGGCATCGTGCAGGGCACTTACGAGACCTTCGTCGAAATGGGTCGGCAAAGTTACGCCGGAAACCTGAAGGGCAAGTGGATCCTGACGGCCGGCCTCGGCGGCATGGGCGGGGCGCAGCCGCTGGCGGCGTCGCTCGCCGGCGCCTGTTCGCTCAACATCGAGTGCCAGCAGTCGCGCATCGATTTTCGCCTGAAGACGCGTTATGTGGACGAACAGGCTGCCAATCTGGATGACGCCCTCGCGCGCATCGAAAAGTATACAAAGGCGGGCGAGGCCAAATCCATCGCACTGCTCGGCAACGCCGCGGAAATCCTGCCCGAACTGGTCAAGCGCGGCGTCAAGCCCGATGCGGTGACCGACCAGACGTCCGCGCACGATCCCGTCAACGGCTACCTGCCGATTGGCTGGAGCGTAGAACAGTGGTTCGAGCGCCGCAAGGCCGATCCGGACGGCACACGCGACGCGGCCAAGCAATCGATGAAGAAGCACGTGGAAGCGATGCTCGCGTTCCACGCTCGGGGCATTCCGACCTTCGATTACGGCAACAACATCCGCCAGATGGCGTTCGACGTCGGCTGCAAGAATGCGTTCGACTTCCCCGGCTTCGTGCCGGCCTACGTGCGTCCGCTGTTATGCCGCGGCGTCGGCCCGTTCCGGTGGGTCGCGCTGTCCGGCGATCCGGAAGACATCATCAAGACCGACGCGAAGGTGAAGGAACTCATCCCCGACGATCCGCACCTGCACAACTGGATCGACATGGCCGAAAAGCGCATCGCCTTCCAGGGCCTGCCCTCGCGCATCTGCTGGGTCGGGCTGGGCCTGCGCGACAAGCTGGGCCTTGCTTTCAACGAAATGGTGCGCAATCGCGAGTTGAAAGGTCCGGTCGCGATTGGTCGCGATCATCTGGATTCGGGCTCCGTCGCCTCGCCGAACCGTGAAACCGAGGCCATGCGCGACGGTTCCGACGCGGTATCCGACTGGCCGTTGCTCAATGCATTGCTCAACACCGCCAGCGGCGCGACCTGGGTGAGCTTCCACCATGGCGGCGGCGTCGGCATGGGCTATTCGCAGCACGCTGGCGTCGTCATCGTCTGCGACGGCACGAAGGAAGCCGATGCCCGCATTGCGCGCGTGCTGTGGAACGATCCCGGCACCGGCGTGATGCGCCATGCCGATGCCGGCTACGACATCGCGATCAGATGCGCGAAGGAGAAGGGCCTGAAGTTGCCGATGGTGTGAGCATCGCTGCACAGGCTATGGACCGTACCCCGTCATGAATGACCGTCGCATCCGCCGCATCGCCATTGTCGGTGGCGGCTCGGCCGGCTGGATGGCTGCCGCCGCGCTCGCGCACGCCCTGCAGGGCAATTGCCGCATCGAACTCGTGGAATCGGATGAGATCGGTACCGTTGGCGTCGGCGAGGCCACGCTGCCTCCGCTCAAGCGTTTCAACCAGATGCTGGGCATCGATGAGCACGCGTTCATTGCCGCGACGCAGGGCACGTTCAAGCTCGGCATCGATTTCCACAACTGGAGCAGCCTCGGGCACCGCTATTTCCATCCGTTCGGGCAGATCGGAGTGCCGTTCGATGCGGTGCCGTTTCACCAGTACTGGCTGCTCGAGCGCGCGCGCGGGGATGCAACGCCCCTGCAGGATTACGCCTTGGCGTGGGTGGCGGCGCGCCTCGGGCGGTTCGAGCGCCCGTCGCCGGATTCGCGTTACGTGCAGTCCACGTTCGACTACGCCTATCACTTCGACGCCGCACTCTATGCGCGCTTCCTGCGACGCTATGCCGAACAGCGTGGCGTCATACGCACCGAGGGCAAGGTAGTGGATGTCGCGTTGCGCCCGCAAGACGGCTTCATCCAGTCGCTGACGCTCGCCGGCGGGGCGATCGTGGAAGCCGATTTCTTCATTGATTGTTCCGGCCTCCGCGGCGTGCTGATCG
>DATIVQ010000361.1:0-3374 GCA_035465735.1 Rudaea sp. | reverse complement strand
GCGCGACAGCACCTGCATCAGGTACGGGCACTCGCGCAGGTATTGCGTCGGCCGCATCGGCCCGGCAATCGTTTCCTTGGCCGGATCGCCGCCCGCGGACAGCAGCGGCAGCCACAGGTTGCCCGGGTATTTCTGCGGATGTTCGCGCCAGTGCTCGGGACCGAACATGAGCACTTCGCTGGCCAGCCGCTCGTGGTCGAACTGCAGCGGCAACTGGATGAAGGGGACGGGAAGTTTCATCGCCGGTCAATTCTTGCTGGATACATAGACTTCGGAGCCGCCCTCGCGGAACTCACGCGCCTTCTCGGCCATGCCCGATTGCAACGCTTCGCTTTCTCCCACGCCATGTTCCTTCGCGTAGTCGCGCACGTCCTGGGTGATCTTCATCGAGCAGAACTTCGGCCCGCACATCGAACAGAAATGCGCGCTCTTGTGCGCGTCCTTGGGCAGCGTCTCGTCGTGGAACTCCTTGGCCTTCTCCGGATCGAGACCAAGGTTGAACTGGTCGTCCCAGCGGAACTCGAAACGCGCCTTGGACAGCGCGTTGTCGCGCGCCTGCGCACCGGGATGGCCTTTCGCCAAGTCCGCCGCGTGCGCCGCGATCTTGTAGGTGACGATGCCGTCGCGCACGTCCTGCTTGTCGGGAAGTCCCAGGTGCTCCTTCGGCGTGACGTAGCACAGCATCGCCGTGCCGTACCAGCCGATCATCGCCGCGCCGATCGCGCTGGTGATGTGGTCGTAGCCGGGCGCGATGTCGGTGGTCAGCGGACCGAGCGTATAGAACGGTGCCTCGCCGCACTTTTCCAGCTGCCGGTCCATGTTTTCCTTGACCAGGTGCATCGGCACGTGGCCGGGGCCTTCGATCATCGTCTGCACGTCGTGCTTCCACGCGATCTGCGTGAGTTCCCCCAGGGTATCGAGTTCGGCGAACTGTGCTTCGTCGTTCGCGTCGGCGATCGAGCCGGGGCGCAGGCCATCGCCGAGCGAGAACGCGACGTCGTAGGACTTCATGATGTCGCAGATGTCCTCGAAACGTTCGTACAGGAACGATTCCTTGTGATGCGCGAGACACCACTTCGCCATGATCGAGCCGCCGCGGCTGACGATGCCGGTCACGCGCTTCGCCGTCAGCGGCACGAACGGCAGGCGCACGCCGGCGTGGATCGTGAAGTAATCCACGCCCTGTTCGGCCTGCTCGATCAGCGTGTCGCGGAACAGCTCCCAGGTCAGGTCCTCGGCGACGCCGCCGACCTTCTCCAGCGCCTGGTAGATCGGCACCGTGCCGATGGGAACGGGCGAATTGCGCAGGATCCACTCGCGCGTCTCGTGGATGTGCTTGCCGGTGGACAGGTCCATCACCGTGTCGGCGCCCCAGCGGATCGCCCACACCATCTTCTCGACTTCCTCGGCGATCGAGCTCGTCACCGCCGAGTTGCCGATGTTGGCGTTGATCTTCACCAGGAAATTCCTGCCGATGATCATCGGCTCGGACTCCGGATGATTGATGTTGCACGGGATGATCGCGCGGCCGCGCGCGACCTCGTCGCGCACGAACTCCGGCGTGATCAGCTTCGGGATCGCAGCGCCGAACGATTGGCCCGGATGCTGCTTCAGCAACGGCGAGCCGGCCAGCGCCTGCAGGCGCTGGTTTTCACGGATCGCGATGTATTCCATTTCCGGCGTGACGATGCCGGCGCGCGCGTAGTGCATCTGCGATACGTTCATGCCGGATTTCGCGACGCGCGGCTTGGGGATGTTCGCGAAACGCACGTCGTCGAGCTCCCGCGCGCTGGCGTGGCGGCGCGTGAACGGCGAAGTGAAATCGGCCAACCGCTCGGTATCGCCGCGCTCGTCGATCCAGCGCGCGCGCAGTGCCGGCAGGCCCGTGGCCAAATCGACACGATAGTCCGGATCCGTGTACGGGCCGGACGTGTCGTAGGTCGTGAACGGCGCGTTGCTCTCGGTGCCGAACATCGACGGCGTATCAGCCAATTGAATCTCGCGCATCGGCACGCGCAGGTCGGCGCGCGATCCCGGGACGTGAATCTTGCGCGAACCCGGTATCGGGCGTGTCACGGATGCGGAAAGTTCGGCGGTGCGGCGAAGCAGATCGGCGGCCAGCGCGTTCATCGTGAAATCCTCAGGAAAATTCACGAAGCGGCAAGCGCCGAAGCTCCCTACGCCGGTGTTAACCGGATCAGGTACCAAGGGTCTGTCTCAGCCCCGACCCGCCGGAGCACCCCCGCTTCAAGACGCCATTGAAACACGAAGCGCACGCGGTGGCGAGTACCCTGACGCACACTCGAAAACGCGCCGCGTGTCCTTGTACAATCCAGCGCGAAGCGCGGCCATCCCGCGATTCCAGAACGATTACTTCAGCGCTGAGTGTCAAGTTTTTGATTCCACAAAGCGGTCATCGCACTATTTCCGCACAGGAACAGCCGACAACGAACGTGCGCCTCGACGTGTGGCTGTGGGCCGCGCGTTTTTTCCGAACGCGCGCGCTGGCCAGGCAGGCGATCGAGGGCGGCAAGATCCGCATCCACGAAGGCAGCGGCAAGCCGTCCAAGCTGGTGCATGTCGGCGATCGCCTGCGCATCGCGCGTGGCGATGAGCATTTCGAAGTCGACGTGCTCGTGCCGATCGCGCAGCGGGGTTCCGCCAGTGTGGCGCAGGCGTGCTATCGCGAAACCCAAGCGAGCCGCGCGGCGCGGACGCTGGCCGCCGAACAACGGCGCCTGACCAGTGCGGGTTACACGCGCCCACCGACCAAACCCGACAAACGCGCGCGCCGCTTGATCCAGGCACTTGGCGATATCGACGCCTTCTGATCCGCCGACTGTGCCGGGTTTCACACCCGCGCGACGGCGTGCCAATTATGCTTGCGGCCAGGCTTGGTGGGGGAGGCTATGACGGCGTTGCGCAATCTCGGATTACTGCTTGTCCTTTGCGCGGCTGTTCCAGCCCGTGCGGCGATCACGATCGACCTGTCCTACGTGGATCAGAACTCGGCCGAGTTCGCGCGCTTCAAGGATTTCGTCGACGCTGCCGTGGCCGGCAATCCAGATTACGGTTTTTCCGCGGCCGATGCGGCGTACATGTACAAGCTGTCCGCTCAATCGCAGTACGCGACGCTGGCGGTCGATACGGTCGAAGCGCAAGTGTCCGCAGCGGAAACCGTGATCGCCGGCGGTGGGCGGCCGGAGATTTCAAACGACTCGTACCTGGACGTCGGTCCGATGCTCGAGGACCTCGCGCTCACCTACGACTGGTGCGCGGACCATGTTTCCAACGATCAGCGTACGCGCTGGGCAGCCTACGCCGAACAGGCGGTGTGGAACGTATGGCACGCCGCCACCGCGCAATGGGGCGGC
>DATIVQ010000360.1:0-4702 GCA_035465735.1 Rudaea sp. | reverse complement strand
CCCGCCCCCGTCATGGCGGCGTGGAGTCCCGGCAGCGCAAAAGGGCACCTATAAACCGCCAGGCGCAGATGTTGCGCCGGCAGATACAAAGCGCTCCCGTGGTGGCGTGCCACGCCCACGGCTTGCGCGGCTCCGCCGCCGAATTCGGCGCGGAATCGCGACGCAGTCCACGGTCGAGCGCCGAGGATGTAAAAATGAAGCGTATGCTGATCAACGCAACTCAGCGTGAAGAGTTGCGCGTGGCCATTGTCGATGGCCAAACCCTCTACGATCTCGATATCGAGATCCCCTCGAAAGAACAGAAAAAGGCCAATATCTACAAAGGCCGCATCACCCGCGTCGAGCCGTCTCTGGAAGCCTGTTTCGTCGATTACGGCGCCGACCGCCACGGTTTCCTGCCGCTCAAGGAAATCTCCCGCGACTATTTCCAGTCCGGCGCCGACCACAACAAGGCCGGCATCCGCGAACTGCTCAAGGAAGGTCAGGAACTGCTGGTCCAGGTCGAGAAGGAGGAGCGTGGCAACAAGGGCGCGGCCCTGACCACGTTCATTTCGTTGGCCGGGCGCTACATGGTGCTGATGCCGAACAACCCGCGCGCCGGCGGCGTATCGCGCCGCATCGAGGGCGACGACCGCGCGAATCTCAAGGAAGTCCTCGACCAGCTCAAACTGCCGGACGAGATGGGCCTGATCATCCGCACCGCCGGCCTTGGCCGCGAGGCGGAAGAGCTGCAATGGGACCTGGATTACCTGCTGCAGTTGTGGACGGCGATCGACGAGGCCGGGAAATCGCGCCCTGCGCCGTTCCTGATCTACCAGGAATCGCGCCTGATCATCCGCGCCCTGCGCGATTACCTGCGCAACGACATCGGCGAGATCCTGATCGATTCCGAGGAACTGCTCAACGACGCGCGCGAATTTGTGCAGCAGGTGATGCCGCAGAACCTGCGCAAACTCAAGCTCTACGACGACACGGTGCCGCTGTTCTCGCGTTTCCAGATCGAGACCCAGATCGAGAATGCGTTCGATCGCACCGTGCGCCTGCCTTCGGGCGGTTCGATCGTGATCGACCAGACCGAAGCGCTCACCGCGATCGACATCAACTCGTCCAAGGCGACCAAGGGCGGCGACATTGAGGAAACCGCGTTCAACACGAACTGCGAAGCGGCGGTGGAAATCGCGCGCCAGTTGCGCATCCGTGATGCCGGCGGCCTGATCGTAATCGACTTCATCGACATGGAATCCCCGCGCCACCAGCGTGAGGTCGAGGACAAGCTCCGCGACGCCCTTCGCCACGATCGCGCACGTGTGCAGATCGGCAAGATTTCGCGCTTCGGCCTGCTCGAGATGTCGCGCCAGCGCCTGCGCCCTTCCCTGGGCGAATCCACCCAAAGCGTATGCCCGCGCTGCGAAGGCCATGGCCGCGTGCGTAGCGTGGAATCGCTGTCGCTGTCGGTGCTGCGCCTGGTCGAAGAACAGGCGATGAAGGAAAAAACCGGCCAGGTCCTGGTGCAAGTACCGGCAATGGTCGCGAACTTCCTGCTCAACGAAAAGCGCAAGAGCATCGTCGAGATCGAACAGCGCCACGACGTTCCGGTGATTGTGGTCGCCGACGAAAAACTCGAAACGCCGCACTTCCACATCGAGCGCATCCGCGCCGCTGAAATTCCCGGCGACGTGAAACCCAGTTACGAACGCCTGATGCCGGCCGTCGCCGTGCCGCCGCCGCAAATCGCGAAGCCCGGCGCCGAACCGGAGAAACCCGCGGTCAGCGGCATCGTGCCGGCCAGCCCCGCGCCGGTACGCGAAACGCCCGAACCCGCTGCACCCGTGCGTGCGCCAACGCCGGGTTTCTTCGCGCGTATGATGACCTGGTTCCACAAGCCGGCCGCGCCGGAAAAGACGCTCGCCGAACTCGTGCCCGCCGCGGCTCGCGGAAAACCGGCGCGCGCCAATGGCCAGCAGCGGCGCGACAATGTTCGCGACGAAAAGCGTGGCGATGCGCGCGGCCAGCGCGAGCGTTCGCGCGATGGCGGCAACAAACAGCAGCAGCGCCGCGACCAGCGTCCTCAGCACGAAAGCCGCGGCGATGCACAGCGCCAGAATCCGCAACAGGCACAACAGCGCAAGCCGCAGGCCCCGCAGCAAGCAGCGCCGGAACGGCCGAAGCGTGACGTCGCACCAACCGGCGCGCCGGTAAGTCCTGCAATGCCAGCGCCTGTATCCGCGCCCGCAACCACGGTGATCGCATCGGCACCTGTCGCGCCTCTGTCAGCCGAAACCGCGGGTGATGAAGCGACGCGCTCGCGCCGCCGCGGTCGCCGTGGCGGACGTCGCCGGCGCAAGAACGAAGGCGGAACGGAAGCTCACGCTCACGATCCGGCAGCCCCCGTCGTGTTCGATTTTGACGACGAGGATGCCGACCGCAGCACGCATGCGTCTTCCGCGCCGCCCGTGGCGGCGGCACCCACTACGCCGAAGCCCTCGCCGCCTGCGGCGAGCATGCCGCCGATTTCAGCAATTTCGCCGACTCCTGCAATACCGGCCGAGCCGCTCGCAGCTGCAGTGGTCGCACCGGTCGTAGCGCCGGAACCCAAGCCGGTGGTCCCGCCCGCACCCGTCGCGCCGAAGCCACCAGTCGCCACGACACCGGCGCCAATCGCTCCTGCTACGGACAAGGCGGTGGAATCTGCATCCGAGATCAAACCTGCGCTGGCCGCCGCACCGGCCGTGTTGCCGCGCGAAACGGTGCCGAACGCGCCGCTACCACCAATCCCCACATCGGCACCCGCCGTTTCGACGCCCCTTCCCGCACCCGCCGTGCCTGCACCGGCGCCGGCGCCAGTCGTTGCGCAACCGATTGCCGCGCCTGCGTCCACGCAAGCACCGCCTCAGCCCGCGGCGCCGGTCCCGCCACCGCGTCCCGTCGCAACAACGCCGGTGCTGATGCCCAGCCTGCCCTTGCCGATTCCGCCGCGTTTCGCAATGCCGCCGATCGTCGTCACGCCGACACCGAAGCCGGCAGCGCCGGTGCAATCAGGAACCCTGCCCTTGCATCCGCCGGTGCAGACGCCGTCCGCGAGTCCGTCGGGTCCTGCGCCGCAAACGCCGGTCAAGCCGACCGTGGAGGCCACGCCGAAGCCACCGGAAGAACCGCCGCAGTGATCGGGCGAAGCGACGCAGACGCGTCGCTTACGCCGGCATGCCCGCTACTTTTTTCAGCAAGCCGTGTGCGCTGGCCAGATGCGCCAGCGCGACGACATTGTCGATGCCGAGTTTGTCGAACAACCGCGCCTTGTAGGTCGCAACTGTCTTCTCGCTCAGGTGCAAGCGCGCGGCGATGTGTTTCGCGGCGCGGCCCTGAGCCAGCATGATCGCTACTTCGAGTTCGCGCGCGGACAGATCCTCGAACGGCGACGCATCACCTGCCATCGTCGCCAGCGCCAGTTGCTGCGCGATATCGCCGCCCAGATAACGCTGGCCGTCCGCGACCTTGCGCACTGCCTTGACCAGTTCGTCGGCGGGACAACCCTTGGTCAGATATCCGCTCGCACCCGCTTCGAGCAGGCGTTTCGGAAACGGCGCCTCGTCAACCATGGTCAGGATCACGATGCGCGTTTCGAGTTTCGCCTTGCGCACGCGCTCGGTGACCTCGATGCCGGACACGCCCGGCATGTGCACGTCGACGAGGGCGATATCCGGCTTGAATTGCCTGATCAGCGCGAGTCCACGCTCGCCATCTTCGGCTTCGCCGGCAATTTCCATGTCCGGCTGCTTCTCCAGGATCAGGCGCAATCCCGTGCGCACCAGCGCGTGATCGTCCACCAGCACGATGCGGATCATGACAACTCCCCAGTTGCTTCCCCGTGGACAAACTAACGCGATGTGCGCTCCGGGGCAAGGGATGGCGGAGAGGGTGGGATTCGAACCCACGGTGGTATCGCTACCACGCCGGTTTTCAAGACCGGTGCCTTAAACCACTCGGCCACCTCTCCGGATATAAAGCCTCACATAAAACCATCCCTGGTGCGTTTCCATTCGGCATCCTGCCTCACCCGAACCCGTCGCATGCGATGCGCTTCACCGCATCGCATGAACGCTCCGGATTCGACCGCTCGGCCACCTCTCCGAAATCAAGAAACCTTCTCTGCTCCGCCCATATATCCGCGCAACGCGACGGGGACAGTGATCGAACCATCGACGTTCTGGTAGTTCTCCATCACCGCGATCAGCGCGCGGCCGACGGCGACGCCGGAACCGTTGAGCGTATGCACAAGTTCGGGCTTGCCGGTTTCCGGATTGCGCCAGCGCGCCTGCATGCGCCGCGCCTGGAAATCGGTGCAGTTCGAGCACGAAGAAATCTCGCGATACGTGTTCTGTGACGGCAGCCAGACTTCAAGATCGTAGGTTTTCGCGGCAGCGAAGCCCATGTCGCCGGTACACAACAGCACGCGGCGATACGGCAGTTCGAGTCTTTCCAGCACGACCTCGGCACAGCGCGTCATGCGCTCGTGCTCGGCCCAGCTCTCGGACGGTTTGGAAATCGTCACCAGCTCGACTTTCTCGAACTGGTGCTGGCGGATCATGCCGCGGGTGTCGCGTCCGGCGGCGCCGGCTTCGGCGCGGAAGCACAGCGAATGCGCCGTCAGGCGCATCGGCAATTTTTCGGCGTCGACGATTTCGTCGGCGACGAGATTCGTCAG
>DATIVQ010000359.1:0-6521 GCA_035465735.1 Rudaea sp. | reverse complement strand
CTGCCCATCACGGAGATGCGCCGGCCGCGGTAGTGGCCGGTGAAGCCGAGCATGTTGCGCCGCGTGGTGACCTCGGCCACGCCCTCGAGCAAGGTCGTGGCAATATGGCGCGCGCGCAGCGGATCGCCGGGCAGCAACACGGTATCGGCGAAGGCGCCGGGCGCGGCGTCGATATGCGGCGTGCTCATGCACGTGCCTCGTAGGGAAGGCGCCTAGCGATCGCCACCAGCCGATTCGCGCGCCTCATGCAGTCACCGCCGCGTCCGTCAGCCAGCGATACAGGTCCAGCGCGGGCGGCGCCTGCGTACCGACGCGATAAGCGGCGCGCACACGTGCGGCGGCAGCCTCGGCATCGGCCTTGTTGCGCGCATGCACGATGGCGAGCTTATCCCCGCGCGCGACGCGCGCGCCGCGTCTGCGCACGTCCGCAAGGCCCACGGCATGATCGATCGCGGCATCCGGCCGCCGTCGCCCCCCACCCAGATCGATCACGCATTCACCGAGCGCGCGCACATCGACTGCCTCGATGATGCCTTCCGCGTCGGCGCAAACGGCATGCTGCACCGGCGCGCGCGGCAGGTGCCGTGCGGGATGCTCCAGCAGGTCGGTCGGCCCGCCGAGCGCGGCAACCATGCGCGCGAAGCGCTCGGCCGCCGCTCCCGAATCGAGCGCACGCTCGAGCCGCACCAGGGCGCCGTCGCGATTGGCGGCGAGCCCGCCCAGACGCAACAGTTCGGCCGACAGTTCGAGCGTGATCGCGCGCAGGCGTGGGCACGCGGGTCGACCGCACAACAGGTCGATGATGGCGCCAACCTCCAGCGCATTGCCGGCCTCACGCCCGAGCACCTGATCCATGTCACTCAGCGCCACCGCCATGGCCACGCCGCTGCCGCGCGCGACGCACTGCATGCGTGCGGCCAATGCTTCGGCCGCGGCAATGCCCGGGGTCTGCGCGCCGTTGCCGGTCTTGATGTCGAGCACCAGCGCCTGCGCTCCGCCGGCCAGTTTCTTGGACAGTATCGATGCGACCATGAGATCAGGCACATCCACCGTGGCGGTGACATCGCGCACGGCGTACAGGCGCCGGTCGGCGGGGACGAGATCGGCGCTCTGGCCGACGATCGCGCAACCGGCGTCGGCCACGGCGCGGCGCAGGCATTCGGGCGCGGGATTGACGTCGTAGCCCGGGATGCTTTCGAGCTTGTCCAGCGTGCCGCCGGTGTGGCCGAGGCCACGCCCGGAAATCATCGGCACGAAACCGCCGCAGGCCGCCACCAGCGGCGCCAGCGCCAGGCTCACGCAATCGCCAACGCCGCCGGTGGAATGCTTGTCCAACGCCGGCCCCGGCAGGTCGCGCCAGTCCAGGCGCCGGCCGGAGTCGCGCAGGGCGAACGTGAAATCGCGGCATTCGTCCGCATCGAGCCCGTGCCAGGCCACGGCCATCGCCAGTGCGCCGATCTGGCCCTCGCTCCAGCTTGCGTCCGCGATGCCATGCGCGATATCGCGCCACTGCGCGGCGTCCAGACGCTGGTCTTCGCGGCGGGCGCGCAAGAGTGTGCTTGCCGACCAAGCGCTCATGCCAACAACGCCGTGAGTTCGTCGTACAAGGCACTGGCGCCGATGCGAAAATGCGCCGGCGTGATCCAGGCATCGCCGAGGCGTTCGCGCGCCAGTTGCAGATAATCCGCTGCATCCTCGAGTCGGCGGATGCCGCCGGCGGCCTTGAAGCCGCAGCGCCCGCCATGCGCCGCGATCGCGTCGAGCAGAATGGCGGCCGCTTCCCGCGTCGCATTCACCTTGACCTTGCCGGTCGAGGTCTTGAGGAAATCCACGCCAGCCGCGATGCCGAGTTCCGCCGCCGCGCGGATGCGCTCGGGCGTGGCCAGCTCGCCGGTTTCCAGGATCAGCTTCAGCACATGTCCGGCGCCGCAGGCGCGCCGCGCCGCCTCCGCCACGGCGCGCGCGGCGGCGATGTCGCCATGGCAGAACGCTGCCCACGGCAAAACGATGTCGATTTCGTCCGCGCCAGCCCCCAGTGCGCGATGGATTTCGCGTTCCACGCGCGCCGCATCGCTACCGCCGTCCGGAAAGTTCACCACGGTGGCGATCTTCACCGTCGTGCCGGCCAGCGCGCGCCGCGCCGTGGTCACGTGCTCGGGATAGATGCACACCGCGGCGGGCAGCACACCGGCACGCGCACGCGCGCACAGCACATCAATCTTCCCGGGCGTGTCGTCCTCGTCGAGACTGGTCAGATCCAGCAACGGCACAAGCCGGGTGGCAAGGATGCGCGGAGAATCTTCACGGGTCGGCATGGCGATGACCGGTTGGCGAAGCACCAAGCATACGGTCGCCCCGGACCGGCGCCATTGACCTGAGGCAAATCCCGGCGCCTTGGCAACCGCCCGCGCGCCGGCGGTTCGACTCGACGGCTAGCGGCTTCCGAACAGCTTGTCGACTTCGCCGTGACTGGCGTTTTGCGCGAAGGCATCGAAACGGCCATCGGCAAGTCCGCGCGCGGCGCGCAGGAACGCGCCCCACGCAGCGCCGGCCAACGCCCCGCCGACACTGACGCGGCGCACGCCGAGCTTCGCGAAGTCGGTCAGCGCCAGCGTCACCGGATAGCCGACCAGCACGTTGACGGGCTTCGGAGCGACCGCCGTCACGATCGCGCGGATCTGCTCCGGTTCGCGCACGCCCGGTGCGAACAGGCAATCGGCGCCGGCAGCGGCATACGCACGCAGGCGCTTGATCGATTCGTTCAAGGGATCGGGGTGGCCGACGAGGAAGCACTCGGCGCGTGCGACCAGCATCACGTCCGTGCCGGTCGCGTCGATCGCCGCGCGCGCGGCGCGCAGGCGCGCGACGGCTTCATCGAAATCGTAAAGCGGCTGCGAAGCGTCGCCAGTCGCGTCCTCGATCGACAACCCGGCAACGCCGGTTTCAACGCAACGGCGCACGTTGTTCTTCAATCCGTCGAGATTGTGCGCATAGCCATTCTCGAAATCGGCGCTCACCGGCAAGTTCGTTGCCGCGACGATCTCGCGGCAGTGCGCGAGCACCGCTTCGACGTCGGCGCCATGATCTGGCCGCGCGCGCGACCAGGCAAAACCCGAGCTGGTCGTCGCCAGCGCCTTGAATCCAAGTCCCTCCAGCACATGGGTGGATCCCGCGTCCCAGGGATTCGGGATCAGGAAACAACCGGACTCGTGCAGTCGGCGGAAGACGGTGCGGCGGCGGGAAAGATCGGATGCGTGCATGCCGCGATTATCGCAAACGCACATGCCGGCGGTTTCAGTCCAGGAACAGGTCCGGCAACAGCGGTTGCGACGGATCGACCGCATAGCCGGAAAAATCCGTCACGCCGGCCTCGCGCAGCACCTCGTCGTCGATCAGGAAGCGGCCGCTGAAACCGCGCGCGGCGCGGGTCAGGATCGCGTAAGCGGCATCGGCCATGATCGCGGGTTGGCGGCCATTCGCGCCGCTGACGCCGGAAATCATGTTGAGCGCGTCGGTGGCGATCAGGGTACGCGGCCACAGCGCATTGATCGCCACGCCCTGTTGCGCGAACTCGGCGGCGAGGCCGAGCGTGACGAAGCTCATGCCCATCTTGGCGAGCGTGTAGCCGGTGTGCGGCGCCCACCATTTCGGATCGAGCGAGGGCGGCGGCGCCAGCGTGAGGATATGCGGGTTCGCGGCTTGCAGAAGATGCGGCAGGCAGACCTGCGCGCACAGGAAGGTGCCGCGCGCATTGACCTGCTGCATCAAGTCGAAGCGCTTCATCGGCGTGTCAAGCGCTCCGCGCAGCCAAATTGCGCTGGCATTGTTGACGAGGATGTCGATACCGCCAAATCGCCCGACGGCCGCGGTGACGGCCGCGCGCACTTCGCCTTCCTCGCGGATGTCGCAGCGGATCGCGAGCGCCTTGCCACCCGCGGCTTCGACGGCCGCAGCGGCCGTGTGGATCGTGCCGGGCAGTTTCGGATTCGGCACATCCGATTTCGCCGCGATGACGACGTTCGCACCATCGCGCGCAGCGCGCAACGCAATGGCGAGGCCGATGCCACGTGAGGCGCCGGTGATGAACAATGTCCTGTTTGCCAATGTCGTCATGCCGGACTCACGCGCGCTGGAAGCGCGGCAGATAGTGCATCAACTGCTGCAGCCGTTCCAGCGGATCGGTCATTTGCAACAGGTGCTGGCGCTCGCGGTTCTCCAGCGGCAATGCTTCGCCCAGCCGGAAGCCGACCCAGCTCGCATCGTCGTAGCGGCCGCGTCCGCCGCGTGCATGCGCGCCGTCCATGCGCTCGAGCAGGCGTTCGAGGATAGTCGCGAGCAATGCAAACTCGGGCGGAACGGGCACGACCGGCTCCTCCGGCCAGAAGTGCGCGTCGCCATGCACGAGGCCGTTGTCGCGCACACGCGTGCGTGCGACGCGAAAACGTGCGCCGCCATCGGCGCGGATGCCGAGCAGGCCGTCGTCGCAGGTATAGAAATCCGCGATGCGCGCGAGCGTGCCGACCGCTGCCGGAACCGCCGGCTCGCGGGCCTCCTGTCCGTGCAGGATCAGGCACACGCCGAAGCCGGCACCGCTGCGCGCGCAGTCGCGCACCAGGTCGAGGTACCTGCGCTCGAACACGCGCAATTCGAGCACGCCACCGGGGAACAACACCGTGTTGAGGGGGAACAACGCAATGTCGGTGGCAGCCACGCCGGCAGTGTAGGCCGGATCGGCCTCAGCGCAAACTGCGCAGGAACCGGCGCGGCGCATCCTCGAAACCGCCGTTGGACATGAACACGACGTGGTCGCCGGAATGCGCCATTTCCTTGAGCGCGGGGATCAGCGCATCGACCGTCGGCGCGGCACGGCCGCGGCCGCCGAGTGCATCGATCACGAGGGCCGCATCCCATGGCAATTCGGGTCGGTGCAGGAAAACGACGGCATCCGCATCGCGCAGCGAAGGCGCGAGTTCGTCGGCGTGCGCGCCCAGGCGCATCGAGTTCGAGCGCGGCTCCATGCCGACCAGGATGCGCGCGCGGCCCACGCGCGCGCGCAGACCGGCGAGCGTGGTGGCGATGGCGGTCGGATGGTGCGCGAAATCGTCGTAGACGTTGATGCCGCCGTGCTCGCCGACGTGTTCGAGGCGGCGCTTTGCGCTGCGGAAATCCGCGAGCGCGGCAATGGTTCGCGCTGCATCGAGACCGCCCGCATCTGCCGCCGCCAGTGCGGCAAGCGCATTCATGACGTTATGTCGACCGAGCAAATTCCACTGCACGACGCCCACTTCGCGGCCTTCGCGCAGCACGGCGAATCGCGAGCCGTCAGCGGCGATCAGACGCGCTCGCCAATCGCCGCTGTCGATGCCGAACGTCGTGGCCGGCGTCCATGCGCCCATCGCCAGCACCTCCGCAAGGCGCGCGTCTTCGGCGTTGACGACCAGGCGGCCATTGCCCGGCACCGTGCGCACCAGGTGATGGAATTGGCGCTGGATCGCGGCGACGTCGGGAAAGATGTCGGCGTGGTCGTATTCGAGGTTGTTGAGGATCGCGATACTGGGCCGGTAGTGCACGAACTTGCTGCGCTTGTCGAAGAACGCGGTGTCGTATTCGTCCGCCTCAATGACAAAATCCGCGCCTGCGCCAAGCTTCGCCGACACGCCGAAATTCTCCGGCACGCCGCCGACCAAAAAACCGGGATTGCGGTCGCAGGTTTCCAGGATCCACGCCAGCATCGCCGTCGTGGTGGTCTTGCCGTGGGTGCCGGCGACGGCGAACACGCGCCGCGACGCGAGCACGTTCTCGCCGATCCACTGCGGGCCCGAGATGTACGGCAGGCGCGCATCCAGCAGCCTTTCGACGATGGGATTGCCGCGCGACAGCGCATTGCCGACGACAACGAGATCGGGCTTGGCGGCCTCCAGATGTTCGGCGCGATAGCCCGAATCCAGCCGCACGCCGAGCGCGGCGAGCTGGTCGCTCATCGGCGGATAGATGTTCGCGTCGCAGCCGGCGACGTCATGGCCGAGCTCGCGCGCCAGCGCGGCGACACCGCCCATGAAGGTTCCGCAGATTCCCAGAATATACAATTTCACAAAATACGCTCCGGAAACCTTCGAATAACCGTCGTGAGCGAAGACAGGTTGCGTGGCGCCAGCGCGCAGAAACCGGAGTTTACTTGACGGTAAGTGAGGATTTCGAGCACTGCCGACGCGCGAAATGTCGAGCGCAACAGGCTATTCAAGGTTTCTCAGGCCGCGGCCGGGCCGCCCAGCGCCGCACCAAAGCTCAATTCGGCGATGATCCAGAACAGCGCAATGAGCAGGCCGGCGGCGAACGGCAGGTTCAAGCTGTGGCGCAGGATGTGCGCGTCGACGATCAGTTTCCACACCACGATCGGCAGCGCGAGCATGCCGAGCAATGCCTGCAATGGCGTGATTGTCTCCGGCGTCGGCGGCTTGCCGCCGACGGCCAGCACGATCGGCACGCTCAGGATCGCGAACACGATCGCGCAACTGGTCAGG
>DATIVQ010000358.1:0-6622 GCA_035465735.1 Rudaea sp. | reverse complement strand
ACTCTCGTGTACCAACCGAAAATCGAGCTCGCCAGCGGCGCGGTGATCGGCGCCGAGGCGTTGCTGCGCTGGCAGCATCCGCAGCGCGGGGTAATCCTTCCTGGCGATTTCATCGGCATTGCCGAGGATTGTGGCCTGATCGTGGCACTTGGCGATTGGGTGCTGCGCGAGGTCTGTGCGCAGCAGGCGGCCTGGATTGCAGCCGGAGTGCCGGTTGTACCGATAATGATCAACGTCTCGCCAGTGCAGATCGCGGAGGGCGACTTGCTGGCGCGCGTGGAGCGCGCGCTAGCGACATGCGCACTCGAGGCGCGCCACATCGAAATTGAACTCACCGAGACAACGGCACTGCACGACTCGCCCGCATCCCAGGCCACGCTCGCGGGTTTACGCAAGATCGGTGTATTGTTGTCGCTCGACGATTTCGGTACCGGCTACGCCTCGCTCGAGCAGATTTGCCGTTTCCCGATCGACTACGTCAAGATCGACCAGCGCTTCGTCGCCAAGGTCGCCAGCAGCGCGGAGAGCGGCGCCATCGTCAGCGCGATCATCGCCATGAGCCACGCATTGCATCTGAGCGTTGTTGCCGAAGGCGTGGAATCCGAGGCGCAGCTCATGTTCTTGCGCAATCACGGTTGCGACGAGATGCAGGGCTTTTACTTCAGCCCACCGCTTCCGCCCGCGTCACTCGAGATCATGCTTCGCAGCGAAGCGCGCGCAAGTCTGCCCACGCCGACGATCGAGCAGCGCGCTACAGTGCTCATTGTCGACGACGAGCAGGGAATTCGCTCCGCCCTGACGCGCGTGCTGCGTCGCGACGGTTACCGGATCCTTGCTGCATCGAGTGGTGAGGAGGCGCTTGATCTGCTCGCGGCACATCGCGTGCAACTGGTCATCTGCGACCAGCGCATGCCGGGGATGAGCGGAGCGGAGTTTCTGGATGCGGTCAAACGACTCTATCCCGAAACCATACGCTTCATCCTGTCCGGCTACACCGACCTTGCGACGATTACCGATGCAGTCAATCGCGGCGCCATTTCCAAATTCCTCACCAAACCGTGGAACGACAATGAACTTCGCGCGCATGTGCACGAAGCGCTCCGCCATGCCCGTCCGCTGGCGACCGGCACCATTGGCGATACGATCGAGTCTGCATGAGCGCCTCGATATTGCGGCAACCACTGTAGCCGTTGGGCTAGCCGCACAGCGGCCATTCGTGGCTGGCAGCTCAGGATCGGGAGTTCGCTCTACGCCAAAGATTGCACGAAATTTCCGCGTCATGCGCGAACATCGCCGGGAGTTTCCAGCAGCGCGGCGATGTCGGTGTCCTTATCCTGCCACAAGCCATTCATCCAGCGCTGGAAGTGCACGCGGAATTCGCGATCGCCTTGATAATCGCCGCTCGTGAATGCGGCGGGAATGGATCGTTGCCGCACCATCACGCGCACTTCGGGCACGCGCCCGGTGAGCAGGTCGCGCATGGACGGTGCGCCGGCGGGATAGGCGATACTGACATCGAGGATCGCATGCAATGCTTCGCCCATGGCGCTGAGCACGTAAGCCACACCGCCGGACTTGGGCTTGAGCAGGTGCGCATAGGGCGAGGACTGCGACGCCTGCTTGGCGGCGGTGAAACGCGTGCCTTCGGCGAAGTTCATGATCGACACCGGCAGCGCACGGAATTTTTCGCAGGCGCGACGCGTGGCGGCGATGTCGCGCCCGGCCAGTTCCGGGTGGCGCGCGATCTGCTTGGGCGTGTAGCGGCCCATGAACGGGAAGTCCAGCGCCCACCACGCCAGCCCGAGCAAGGGTACCCAGAACAGCTGGCGCTTGAGGAAAAAGCGCAGCAGGGGAATGCGCCGGTTGAACACTTTTTGCAGCACCAGGATATCCACCCAGCTTTGGTGATTGGCGAGCACCAGGTAGTGCCCGTCGAGACGCAAGTTCACACTGTCGAGCAGGTGCACCTTAATCCGCGTGGGCGTCAGGCGATCGAGCATCGCGTTGTTCACGCCGATCCAGCTTTGCGCGATGCCGGTGAGCAGGCGATTGCCGAGCGCGCGCGTGCGCGCAAACGGCAACATCGCCTTGAGCAGCGCCACGATGAACAGGGGCAGCACATGCAGCAATGTGCTGATCACGATGGGAATCAGCACCAGGCCGAGGCGGATGGCAGGCATCTTAGAGCTGTTCCGGATCGGGCGATGGCCGGTGCGTGCGTTGCAGGCAAGCTTCGTCCACGGCTCAACGCGCCTGCAATCGCACCAGGTCGCCGTTGCGATCCACCGCGAGGAAGCGCGCGATGTGTCCGGCCCTGATCTGCTCGACCATCATGCGCAGCGGCTGCACGGCCTCGTCGTTGTTCGGCGCGTGCCCGCCGCGGCCGGACATCGCCGCCACGAACAGGATGTCCCAGTTCTGTGCAGTGTGCCCAGCCTCGGCGCACAGGGCCGCGAAGTCCGCGATTTCGTCCGGGCATTTGTCCACGCAGACCACCGGCGCCAGCGTGCCGCCTTCGCCGCGTTCGAACTGCGCGCGTTCGGCCGGAGTGGCGTCGCGCGGCAATTCAGCGGCAGCGAACACCAGTAGCAGGCGTTGCGGTTCGGGCTCGGCGTGCGCGGCGGCGAGCAGGTCGGAGAAATTCTGCATCGGCAGGGGAACGGCGGTTGTTCGGTCCAGGTGCGAGTTTAGCAGGTTGCGACGCGCGCCCCGGTTCGCTTCGGCCTGCCACGGCACGCTAAAATGTACGAAACTAACCCGCATGGTGACGCATGGATTCCGCCAAGATCGACTCCAGCAAGATCCGCCAATCCGTTTCCGCGCTGTGGGACGATCAGATCGTGCCGCAGCTCGTCGAGTACATCCGCATCCCGAACAAGTCGCCCATGTTCGACGCGCAGTGGATCGAGCACGGTTACATGGACAAGGCGGTGGCGCAATTGTCTGGCTGGGCGAAAACGCAGCCGATCGCGGGGATGCAGATCGACGTGGTGCGCCTGCAGGGTCGCACGCCGCTGATCTTTATTGATATCCCGGCTTTTGGCGCTGCTGGCGGCGACGACTGCGTGCTGCTGTACGGACACCTGGACAAGCAGCCGGAAATGACCGGCTGGGCGAAACACCTTGGACCGTGGAAACCGGTCATCGAGGGTGACCGCCTGTACGGACGCGGCGGCGCCGACGACGGGTATGCGATCTTCGGCTCGATTGCCGCGATCCGCGCGCTGCAGGAGCAAGGCGTGGCGCACGCGCGCTGCGTGGTGCTGATCGAGGCCTGCGAAGAGTCCGGCAGCTACGACTTGCCGTTTTACGTGGACCATCTGGCCGCACGCATCGGCAAACCTTCGCTCGTGGTGTGCCTGGATTCAGGCTGCGGCAACTACGATCAGTTGTGGCTGACGACATCGCTGCGTGGCCTCTCTGGCGGCAATCTGACGGTGAAGGTGCTCGAGGAAGGCGTGCACTCGGGCGACGCTTCCGGCATCGTGCCGTCGAGCTTCCGCATCCTGCGCAATATTCTTTCGCGGCTCGAGGACGCGACGACCGGCAGGATCGTGCCGAAGGAACTGTTCGTGGAAATTCCCGCGCAGCGCCTCGAGCAGGCGCGGCGCACCGCACAAGTGCTGGGCGACGAGGTTTATTCCAAGTTCCCGTTCGTGGACGGCATGCGCCCGATCGAGGCCGATCCGGTCGAACTCGTGCTCAACCGCACCTGGCGTCCGGCCCTGTCGGTAACCGGCGTCTCCGGCATGCCGCCGCTGGATTCGGCGGGCAACGTGCTGCGCCCGTTCACTGCGGTCAAGCTGTCGCTGCGCCTGCCGCCGACGCTGGATGGCGATGCGGCCGGCACGATCGTCAAGCGCTTGCTCGAGGCCGATCCACCTTACGGCTGCACCATCGAATTTGCCCTTGAAAAAGCCTCGTCCGGCTGGAACGCGCCGCCGCTGGCGCCGTGGCTGGAGGCTTCCGTGGATGCCGCTTCGCGCGAATTCTTCGGTCCGCCGCCGGCCTACAACGGCGAGGGCGGCAGCATTCCGTTCATGGGCATGCTCGGCGAGAAATTCCCCGGCGCGCAATTCCTCATCACTGGCGTGCTCGGGCCGCAGTCGAACGCGCACGGGCCGAACGAGTTCCTGCACATTCCCACTGGCAAGCGCGTGAGCATGTGCGTGGCGCAAGTCGTCGCGGATCATTGCCGAGCGCAGCAGCAGGGACTCACCACCGGCGTAGCGGCGAGCGACAAGCACTCGCACCACGACGCGGCGTGTTGCTGAATCAGCGTTTGACGCCCGGCGGCACCGTGCGCAGAAAGGCCCACAGCGCGTCGAGCTCGGTATCGCTCATCGTGCGCAGCGCGCGCCAGGGCATGAAGGAATCGACGTTCGTGCCGTCCGGGCGCTTGCCATGGCGCAGGACCGTGTAGAAGTCCGCCTTGCTCCACTTGCCGATACCGCGCACCGGATCGGTGGTGATGTTGGCTGCGTCCTTGAACGACGGCGGCGTTCCCGGGACATGGCCGCCGGTGAAATCGTCGCGATGGCAACCGGTGCAGCCTTGGGCCAGGTAGCGGCCGTATTCGACGGTCGGTGCGGCCTCGACCGCGGCAACGTGCGCAGCGTGCGGGTCGATATGCAGGCCATACGCCAGCGGCGCCTTGTCGAGCAGGAACAGCACTCGGATCAACGGGCCGGCGAGCGGTGGTGGCACGCTGCGGTCGACCGGTGGGCGTGACGCGATGTAGGCCATCAGATCGGCCGTGTCGGCATCGGAAAGGCCAGCGAAGTCGGTCGCGGGCATGAAGATCAGCAGGTGTCCGTCGGTGCCGATGCCGTGGCGGACCGCGCGTTCGAGTCTTATCGGGTCCGGATCGCCGATGCCGCCCTGGCCGCGGGTCAGGTTCGGGCCCGCGATGCGTCCGACCGGAAAGGATTCGATGAGAACGTTTCCGCCCAGATCCTTGCCATGGCATTCGCGGCAGCCGCGCGTGGTCGCCAGGTGTTCGCCGCGCGCGATCGACTCTGCGTCGGTCGGTATCGTCAATGCCGGTTCGTCGACATGGATGCGCTGCGCCAGCAAATTGCTGCTGCGCCAGTAAACGAAGGCCATGCCGAGGACGGCTAGCACCGCCACGAGCAGAAGCAACTTTCCCAATCCACGAAGGTATTTCACGGCGCCAGTCCCCTGGTTTGTCGAAGCGGTATTCAGCGTGCCGCCGGAATCTGCAGTGCTCCGGTGCGGCAAGTGTTGCGCACGCGACCGCCGCAGGCCTGCGGTTTGAGCGAGTCGCGATTCATGCACACGCGCACTTCGGTTAGTTCGCCGCCATCGTGACACACGACACTGAGCATGTTCGCATCCAAGCCCGGATTGTTCGCTGCGAACGCGCGCACGATCTCGTTCGCGCTCAGCGAAGGCGGATTGCGCGGCGTGGTCAGCCGTGGCGGAATCTTGACGCTGGCGAAGGCGCGGTCGGCCATGTCGAAATAGCCGGCGGGATCCAGGCCCGAGCAGGCGCCGTGGGTTTGCCATTCGTGCTCGATCAGATGCCGACTGGGCATGAAGGCGAGCGCATGCTGGATCGTGGCCTCTTCCGGTGCGGCGAGCGCGGCGCAGTGTTCGGGCCCGAAACCGTTGCGGTTCTGCGGCCACAGGCCGTGCAGGACAAAGCCGTATCCTTTGTGCCGGCATTGGCGCTCGTCGTCCGGATGAGTCACGCAGTAGCTCGGCGACCACGACAGCGACATCAGCCAGTAGTCGAACTTTCCGGCCACGGCGGTGCCGCCGCGGTGCCCGTGGCCACGCGCAATGGCAAGGGATGCGACACTCAGGGCCAGCAAGCCGATCAGCATGGCGCGGCGGGAAAGGGTCATCTTCGAGCTCCGTGGAGGGCGATGCGGATTGGCTCAGCGCTGCAGGTATTCGCGCAGCGCCACCGCGTTGTTGTGTTCGGTGTCGGCAGCGGCGAAAACGAAGGTAACGACGCCTTTCGCGGTCAGTTCGCGCAGGCTCGCGACAGCGGGATTTTTCTTCAGCTCGGCGAAATAGCGCTTGCGAAATTCCGTCCATTTTGCCGGATCGTGGCCGAACCACTGGCGCAATTCGGTGCTCGGTGCAGCGTCGCGCATCCAGGCATCCAGCTTGAGGAAGTCCCTGGATTTTCCGCGCGGCCACAGGCGGTCGACGAGAATGCGCTTGCCGTCGGCGCGAGCCGGTGCCTGGCTGGCGTGCCTGAGGCGAATGCTTGCGGCCATGACGCGATCCTCCAATCCCGTACGGCGGCAAGATTGCGCGCGCCTCGCGCCGGGGTCAAGACCGCCACGGCATCGCGCTATAATTACAGACCCTCATCGACCTGCACTGTCATGGCCAAACGCATCGTCCGCCGCCGCTCACCGATCCATGGCAACGGCGTCTTCGCCGCCAGCGATCTGCCCGCGCGCACGGAAATCATCGAATACCGCGGCCGACGCCTGACCCACGCGCAGGCCAATCGTGCCTACGGCAACGACGTCGACAGCGGGCACACGTTCCTGTTCACGCTCAACGAGAAGTACCTGATCGACGCCAATGTCGACGGCAACGATGCGCGCTGGATCAACCACAGTTGCGCGCCGAACTGCCA
>DATIVQ010000357.1:0-3901 GCA_035465735.1 Rudaea sp. | reverse complement strand
TGCGACGGCTCGTCCTCATCGAGCAAAGGCAGCGAGATCAGCAAGGGATTCAGGGCAAAGCGGCTCGAGGGCGAGTAGGGCGAGGCACGGTCCGGAGTGCTCAGCCGGGGTGCGTGCAGCGGACTGAGCATGACGCCCGCGGCGCCGGTCGCCGCCGCGATTTCGGCGAGGCGGCCGAGGTCGGCAAAATCGCCGATGCCCCAGCTTTGCTTCGAGCGCAATCCGAAGCATTGCACCGACAACAACCAGCGCCGCGACGAGCCGGACAATTCCGGATGCATCCAGCAGCGAAGCGACGCGCGCGCGGGCGAGGTCGGAGTCTCGGGTTCACGCGGATGCAGGTGCGCGAGCAAGCGCTGCAGCGTGGCGGCCGGCGCCAGCCGGTGCTGGCCGGAATTGTCCTCGTAGATCGCGTGCACGCCGGCACGTTCGGCGCGGCCCGACAAATCGCGGGGAACGCCCAGTACCGGCGTCGTCGCTGGAACGAACGCGCGCACGCAGCCCGCATGCACGGCGACACGCGCGCCGGCGGGATGCAACGTGCGCGGGGTCTCGTCGGCGTCGCTGTCGAGCACGCACAGCCAATCGTCGCCGGGCGACGGCGGCAGGCGCATCGCGACCGCTGATGCGCCGGCGTTGAGAGCCAGGAAGATCCGCGCGCCGACTTCACCGCCTATGTGTTCGCTCGTCAGGATGCCGAGCGTGCGACGCGAGGCGTCGTGCCAGGCCACTTCCCGCATTTCGATGCCATCGGCGTCTAGCCATTCGATGTCCCGGATGTCGGTCAGTTCGTGACGCTGCCCGGTCCAGAAGCACTCCTCGCGCAGCACGCCGAGGTGCCGGCGCAGTTTGGTCAGTTGATGCACCAAATCGGTACGGTCGCGATCGGCATCGCGCAAGGCCGTCCAGTCGAGCCAGCTCGTCGCGTTGTCCTGGGAATAGGCGTTGTCGTTGCCGTGCTGGGTGCGTGATAGCTCGTCGCCGGCCAGCAGCATCGGCACGCCGCGCGACAGCAGCAGCGTCGCCAACAGCGATCGCGCGCGCCGCTGCCGATCGACCAGAATGTCGGGGTCCCGCGTCGGTGCGTCGGCACCGCCATTGGCCGCATCGTGCCCAGCGTTGCAGGCGACCAGGTCCGCGAGCGTCAAGCCGTCGTGAGCGGTGACGAAGTTGATTCCCGCCGTCGGCAGACGATGCCCGAAGACGTCGCTCGATCCCGCGAAGCGCGTGGCAATCTCCGCCACGGAACCGGCATCGCCGCGCCAGAAGCGGCGCACTCCGTCTCGATAACGGTCATTCCACTCGGCGAAAGGTGCGGTAAACCGGCCGCGTTCGGCTGCGACCATGTCCCAGGGTTCGACGATCAGCTTGAGTGGCGCCAGATCGGCATCCGCGAGCAACGTGCGCCACAAAGGTGCGTGCGGATCGAACGCGCCGTTCGCGTCGCGGCCGAGCACCGTGGCAAGGTCGAAGCGGAATCCGTCGACGCCGATCTCCGTCGCCCAGTAGCGCAGTGCCGCGTGGATCAGTTCGACGACCGCCGGCTGCGCGCAATCCAACGTATTGCCGCAACCGGAAAAATCGCGATACCGCCGCGGGTGTTCGCCATCGAGAAGGTAGTACGCACGGTTGTCGAGGCCGCGCAACGACAGCGTCGGACCGTATTCGTCGCTTTCGGCCGTGTGGTTGAAAACGACGTCGAGAACGACCTCGATGCCGGCCTCGTGCAGCCGGTCGATGACGGTTGCTATCTCGCCCGCATCGTCTGCACTCAGATACGCGCGTTGCGGCGCGAGGAAGGCGATCGGATTGTAGCCCCAGTAGTTCGACAGGCCGCGGCGCACCAGGGCGCGTTCGCTCAGGAACGCCGCGATCGGCAGCAGCTCGATCGTGGTGACGCCGAGGCGACGCAGATGGTCGATGACGGCAGGTTGCGCCAACGCCGCGATCTTGCCGCGCAGGGGGGCGGGGATGCCCGCATGCCGGAGCGTGTAGCCGCGCACGTGCAACTCGTACAGCACGGTGTCGCGCCACGGGATGCGCGGTCGCGGCGGACGCTCGCGCGCAACGAACGGCGCGGCGACACGGCACTTCGGCACGTAGTGCGCGCTGTCTCGCGCATCGAACGACAAGTCGCCCGCCGGATCGTTTGCGTGATAGCCGAACACGGCGTCGTGCCAGGCGAATGTGCCGGCGAGCGCCCGTGCGTAGGGGTCGATCAGCAGCTTGTTGGGGTTGAAGCGCAGCCCTTGCTCCGGCGCATGCGGGCCGTGCACGCGATAGCCGTAGAGCAGGCCCGCCTTCGCCCCGGGAAGCAATACGTGCCAGACGCCGGCCGTGCGCGCCGGCAATTCCAGACGCAGCGTTTCTTCGTGCACGGTCGGATCGAACAGGCAAAGGTCGACGCGTTCGGCCGCAGGCGCGCGTAGCGCGAAATTGACGCCTTCGCCCGCAACGTGCGCGCCGAGCGGCATTGGCGAACCGTGCTCGAGCGCGCCATTGGCGCTCATGGCGGCAGCAGTATCAGCGCCGCGAGCGGAGGCAGTTCGAGAGGCAGCGAATGCGCCTGGCCGTGCCACGCGATCGGCTCGCTGTGGACGCGTCCGAGATTGCCGATGCCGCTGCCGCCGTAGTCGCCGGCATCGGTATTGAGGATCTCGCGATAGATGCCGCTGCGTTCGACGCCGATGCGGTAGCGATGCCGCGGCACCGGCGTGAAGTTGCATACGACGATGGCCGCTGCCGTCCCGGCGCGGTCGCGCCGGCGATAGCTGAAAACGCTCTGCTCCTTGTCGGCGCAGTCGATCCAGGCGAAGCCGCCACTGTCGCAATCGCCCTCGTGCAGGCACGGTAGTGCGCGATATATTTCGTTGAGGCGGGCGACGAGCCTTTGCACGCCGGCATGCAGCGGATCGCCGAGCGCAGACCAGTCCAGTTCGCCGTCGTGCTGCCACTCGTGTTCCTGTGCGAATTCGCCGCCCATGAACAGGAGTTTCTTGCCGGGCTGGGTGAAAAGGAACGCGAGGTACAGGCGCAGGTTCGCGAAACGCTGCCAGCGGTCGCCCGGCATCTTGGCGAGCAGCGAGCGCTTGCCGTGCACGACCTCGTCGTGCGAGAGCGGCAGGACGAAGTTTTCGCTGTGCGCGTACAGCAGCCCAAACGTCACCTCTTCGTGGTGATGGCGGCGATGGACCGGATCGCGGCGCACGTAGCGCAGCGTGTCGTTCATCCAGCCCATGTTCCATTTGTAGTCGAAGCCGAGGCCGCCCGTGTACGGCGGGCGGGTGACGCCGGACCAGGCGGTCGATTCCTCGGCGATGGTGACGATGCCTGGCGGCGCCTGGGTGTGGACGATGGTGTTGAAGCAGCGCAGGAATTCGATCGCCTCGAGGTTTTCGCGGCCACCGTACGCATTCGGCAGCCAGTCCCCCGCGGCGTGGCTGTAGTCGAGGTACAGCATCGAGGCAACGGCGTCGACGCGCAGTCCGTCGATATGGAACTCGCGCAGCCAGTACAAGGCATTGGCGATGAGGAAGTTCGCCACTTCGCGCCGGCCGAGGTTGTAGACGAGCGTGTCCCAGTCGCGTTGGCGGCCGCGCCGCGGATCCTCGTGCTCGTACAGGCAGGTCCCGTCGAAGCGCGCCAGGCCGTGCGCATCGTCGGGGAAATGGCCCGGCACCCAGTCCAGCAGCACGCCGATGCCCGCCTGGTGGCAGCGGTCGACGAAGGTGCGCAAATCATCCGGCGCGCCCAGGCGCGACGTCGGGGCGAACAGCGCGACCGGCTGGTAACCCCACGAGCCGCCGAACGGGAATTCGCCGATCGGCATCAGTTCGATGTGCGTGAAACCCATCTCGCGCACATGGGCAACGAGCGTGTCGGCGAGCTCGCGATAACCGAG
>DATIVQ010000356.1:0-10756 GCA_035465735.1 Rudaea sp. | reverse complement strand
TGACGTGCGTCAAGGAGAGCGCTGGCGTATCTTTGGGAAAATGCGCCGTCTCGTTGGAACCCCCTCATGAACAACATCGAAACCTATGACGACAAGGTCGTTCGCCTGTTCCTGTTCGCTTCGGCGGTCTGGGGCATCATCGGCATGCTCGTCGGCATGTATCTGGCCGCGGAACTGGCCTGGCCGTTCTGGAATCTGGACGTTCCGTTCCTGACCTTCAGCAAGCTGCGCCCGGACCACACTTTTGGCGTGATCTTCGCGTTCGGCGGTTCGGCGCTGATGGGCACCTGCTATTACGTCGTGCAGCGCACCGGCCACACGCGCCTGGCCCTGCCGCGCCTGGCGGAGTTCACGTTCTGGGGCTGGCAACTGATCTGCGTGCTGGCGATGGTAACGATGCCGCTGGGCATGACGCAGAGCAAGGAATACGCCGAGCCGGAATGGTGGATCGACATCTTCATCGCCGTCGTCTGGGTGAGTTTCGGCGCGGTATTCTTCGCCACGCTCGCGCGCCGGCGCATCCGCCACATCTACGTCGCAAACTGGTATTACGGCGCCTTCATCATCGCGGTCGGGCTGCTGCACATTGTCAACAACATCGCCATTCCGGTGTCGATGACCAAGTCGTATCCGGTCTATTCCGGCGCGGTCGACGCCATGGTGCAGTGGTGGTACGGCCACAATGCGGTGGCGTTTTTCCTCACCGCGGGCTTTCTTGGCATGATGTACTACTTCGTGCCGCGCCAGGCGCAGCAACCGCTGTGGAGCTACCGCTTCTCGATCGTCAATTTCTGGGCCCTGATCTCGATCTACATGTGGGCGGGTTCGCATCACCTCATGTACACCGCCCTGCCCGACTGGGTGCAATCGGTCGGCATGGCGTTCTCGCTGGTTTTGCTGATGCCGAGTTGGGGCTCGGCCGCGAACGGCCTGTTCACGTTCAACGGATCGTGGCACCGGCTCAAGGACGACCCGGCGGCCAAGTTCATGGTGATGTCCCTGGTGTTCTACGCCGCGGCCACGTTCGAAGGTTCGATGATGGCGATCAAGACCGTGAACTCGCTGTCGCACTACACCGACTGGACCATCGCCCACGTGCATTCCGGATCGCTCGGCTGGGTGGCGATGATCACGATCGGTTCGCTGTACGCGATGGCGCCACGTGCGCTTGGCCGCCCTGCCATGTACTCGCGCAAGGGCATGGAACTGCATTTCTGGCTGCACCTGACCGGCACCTTGTTCTACGTCATCGCGATGTGGACCGCGGGCGTAACCGAAGGCACGATGTGGCGCGCGACCAATCCGGACGGCGCGCTGACCTATTCCTTCCTCGACAGCCTGATCGCGATCAAGCCGCTGTACATGTTCCGCTGGTTCGGCGGCGTGCTGATATGGCTCGGCATGTGGGTGATGGCGTGGAACCTGTGGTTCACCGCCGCCGACGCGCGCAAGCCGATCATCTCGCCGATTCCAGTGCCGATTCCGGATCCGGAACCCAAGCAGACGCCGGCGCCATTGCCGGCGCAAGGTTGAGGAACTCGCCATGGCCTATCGTCATTTCGAGTTCATCGAAAAGCACGCGTGGACGCTCGGCATCCTCACTGCGATCATGGTGTCGATCGGCGGCCTCGCCGAAATCACGCCTCTGTTCATCGAGGCGAACAAGGTGCAGCCGGCAGAAGGCGTCAAACCCTACGCTCCGCTGCGCCTGGCCGGGCGCGACATCTACGTGCGCGAGGGCTGCTACCTGTGCCATTCGCAGATGATCCGCGCGCTGCGCTTCGAGACCGAACGCTACGGACATTATTCGACGGCCAGCGAATCGGTTTACGACCGTCCGTTCCAGTGGGGCAGCAAGCGCACCGGACCGGACCTTGCCCGCGTCGGCGGCAAGTATTCCGACCTGTGGCAGCGCCTGCATCTGATGGATCCGCGCCAGGTCGTGCCGCAATCGAACATGCCCGGCTATCCGTGGCTGTCGCTCGCCCTGATCGACGGCAAGGACATCCAGGCGCGCATGCGCGTGCTGCGGCTGCTCGGCGATCCATACTCCGACGCCGACATCAAGAGCGCGCCAAAGGCGGTCGCCGGCAAGACCGAAATGGATGCGCTGATCGCCTATCTGCAAGGCCTGGGCATCGACAACGAGCCGCAAAAGCCCGCGGTCGCGCCGGCGGCACCCACGTCCGGCGGAGGAGCGCCATGAATCCGATCTGGGGTCCAATCGCCGGCGGTTTCATAATCGCCATGATGCTCGCCTTCATCGGCATCTGGGTCTGGGCGTGGATGCCCTGGCACAAACGCACGTTCAACGCTCTGGCAAGGCTGCCAATGGAAGATGAAAACGCCGAAGACGAGGATGATGCCGCCATCGCCACGGAGGACAAGCCATGAGCAACGGCTGGTCGCTATGGGTGATGTGCCTGGTGGTGTTCAACATGAGCATCACGCTCTTCCTGTTCCTGTGGGCGCCGCACGCCAAGATTCCGACCCTGCCGGACGGCACCAGCGGACACGTCTGGGCGCACGGCGTGCTGCGCGAGGGCGTGCGCAAGCTGCCGACCTGGTGGATCGTCTTTTCCGCCAGCATGTTCGTCGCCGGTTTTATTTACCTGTTCTTGTTTCCGGGCTTCGGCAACCACAAGGGCTACCTCGGCTGGACCTCGCACGGCCAGCTCGTGCGCGAAACGGCCACGAATGATGCCCGCCTCGACGCCGCCTTCCAGCGCTTCGACAAGTATACGATCGAGCAACTTTCCGGCGACCGCGAGGCGCTGGCAATGGGCGAGGTGCTGTTCCGCGACAACTGCGCCGCCTGCCATGGCCGCAACGCGCACGGCAATCCATTGCTCGGCGCGCCGAACCTGGCCGACAACGATTGGCTCTACGGCGGCGACGGCAAGGCGATAGAAACCAGCATCCTCGACGGCCGCCGCGGCGCGATGCCGGCCTGGGGTCCGCAGTTCGGCGACGCCGGCGTGGAGAATCTCGCCAACTACGTCTTGAGCCTTTCCGGCGCACCGCACGATGCGACGAAGGCCATTGCGGGCAAGGCGCTGTTCACGGTCTGCGCGGCCTGCCACGGGCCGGAAGGCAAGGGCAATCCCGCACTCGGCGCGCCAAATCTCACCGACACGATCTGGCTCTACGGCGGCGATATCGAAACCGTCGAGACGACCATCCGCGACGGTCGCGGCGGTATCATGCCGGCGTGGCGCGCGCGCCTGGGCGAAAACGATGCGCGCGTGATCGCGGCCTACGTCTATTCGCTGTCCCACGGTGACCCGACCAACACGCAATGATCAAGCGCCGCGCGACCATTCCCGCGCGTGGTACCGGCAGGGCATCGTCTGGCTCGGCGCCGCGGTGTTCGCGGCGTCCATCGCCGGCTGCATCTGGCTGATCGTCGTCGCGGAGCGTCACGCCGATCCGGCGCTGCCGATAACCGGACCGCAGATCATGAAGGTGCCGGTCGCGCGTCCGCCCAAGCCGGACAATTCGCCGTGAACGCCGCCGCGTGCTGGCACTGCGGCGAACCTCTGCCGGCCGACCCACCGCACGCGATGGTCGCGGGCCAGGCGCACGCGGTGTGCTGCCACGGCTGCCGGGCCGCCGCCGAATGGATCGACAAGCTCGGCCTCGCCGACTACTACCGCCTGCGCAGCGCCACGCCGCCACGCGCGCCCGATCCGCTAGCAGCACAACGCAATGCGCAAACCTGGACGCGGCAGGAATTGTCGCGGCATGTCGTACGCACGCTCGATGCCGGGCACAGCGAAGCACTGCTGCTTGTCGACGGCATCCGCTGCGCGGCCTGCGTGTGGCTGATCGAGCGCGCGCTCGGCGCTGTCGCCGGCGTCGCCTCGGTGCAGGTCAATGCCGCTGCGCAGCGCGCGCGCATCGTCTGGAATCCGCAACGCACCGATCTTTCCGCGATCCTCGCCGCACTCGCGCGCACCGGCTATTCCGCGCTGCCGCTGGATGCGGCCGCGCTCGACGACGCACGCCGGCGCGAGGCGCGCGCCGCGCTCAAACGCCTGGTCGTGGCCGGATTCGGCGCGATGCAGGCAATGATGTACGCAAGTGCCCTGTACCTTGGCGCATTCACCGCGATGGATCCGGCCACGCGCGATGCGATGCGCTGGCTCGGGCTCTTGGTCGCGACACCCGTGGTGTTCTACTCGGCACGGCCGTTCTTCGCCGGCGCCATGCGTGCGCTGCGCGCGCACACGCTCGGCATGGATGTGCCCGTGGCCCTCGCCATTGCGCTGATCTACGCCGCCAGCGTCGTCGAGGCGATGCGCGGCGGCGGCGAAGTGTATTTCGATTCGGTCAGCATGTTCGTGTTCTTTCTGCTGAGCGGGCGTTACCTAGAGATGCGCGCGCGCCACCGCGCCGGCAATCTCGCCGACGCCATGGCGCGGCTCGTGCCTGCGTTCGCCGACCGCATGCGCGCGGATGGCAGACTCGAGCGAATCGGTGCGCTCGAGCTTGGCTGCGGCGACCGCGTGCAGATCGCGCAGGGCGAGCGCGTGCCTGCAGACGGCATGCTCGAAAGCGCCGCCTGCCGCGTGGACGAATCGCTGCTCAGCGGCGAATCCGCGCCGGTGCGCAAGCGCCAAGGCGACGCGCTCACCGGCGGCAGCATCGTGCTCGAAGGTCCGGTCATCGCGCGCGTGACACGCGTCGGCGCCGATACCGCGCTCGCCGGCATCGCGACGCTCGTGGCCCGTGCGCAGAGCGAGCGGCCTCGACTCGCACGCGCGGGAGAACGCATGGCGGCAGGTTTCGTCGCGCGCGTACTGGCATTGGCGGCGCTGTGTGCGATCGGCTGGAGTTTCATCGATCCCTCGCGCGCACTCACTGCCACGCTGGCGGTACTCGTCGTGTCGTGTCCGTGCGCGTTCGCGCTCGCCGTGCCGGCGGCGCTGACGCGCGCGCTGTCCGTGCTTGCCGTGCGCGGCGTGTTCGTCGTGCACACCGATGCCATCGAAAACCTCGCCACGGCGACTCATGCCGTGTTCGACAAGACCGGCACACTGACGGAAGCCGAACTCGACGTCGCGAGCGTCGCCGCCACCGATCGCGAAACGGCGCTGGCACTGGCCGCGGCATTGGCACGCGGCAGCCGCCATCCCATAGCGCAGGCGCTGACGCGTGCCGCGGTCGATCTTCCACTGCGATCCGCGCAGGACGTCCACACCGTCGCTGGCGGCGGCCTCGAAGGTTGGGTCGACGGGCGCCGCCTGCGCCTTGGCCAGCGCGCGTTCGCCGCGGCGGTGTCCCATGACGATGCCGACGACGATGCGGTGACCCTCGCTGAAGACGGCAACGTCGTCGCCACGTTCCGCCTGCGCGAATGCCTGCGCGCCGGCGCGCGCGACGCACTGGACGCGCTGCGCGCCGATGGCGTCACGATCGAACTCGCCAGCGGCGATGCGCAGGCGAAAGTCGCCGCGGTCGCGCAGCGCCTAGGTATCGAGGCCTGGCATGCGCGCATGAGTCCTGCCGACAAACTCGAACGCCTGCGCGTGCTGCGTGCGGAAGGCGCACGTGTCGTCGCCGTCGGCGACGGCATCAATGACGCGCCGGTGCTGGCCGGCGCCGATGTCGCCGTCGCGCTGGCCGCGGGTGCGGAATTGGCGCAGGCCACCGGCGATATCGTGCTCGACGGCGCGCATTTGCCGATGCTGGCGCAGGCGCGTGCGATCGCGCGCGAAACTCTCGCCGTGCTGCGCCAGAACCAGCGCTGGGCGCTCGCCTACAACCTCGCCGTGGTGCCGCTCGGCGCTCTCGGTTTCGTGCCGCCGTGGCTGGCCGCAATCGGTATGTCGATGAGTTCGCTGGTCGTCATCCTCAACGCGCTGCGCATCGGTGGGCGCGTTGCCGAGCACACGCAAGAACCCGCATCCGCACGACTGCGCACGGCGCCATGAACATCCCCGCATGAACATACTTGTTGTCATGATTCCGCTGTCGATCCTGCTGCTGATCGGCGCCGGCATCGCGTTCTTCTGGGCGGTCGAACACGACCAGTTCGACGACATGGACACCCCGAAGCTGCTGCCGCTGCTCGACGATCCGGCACCGAAGGAATCCGATCCGGGAAAAAACCAGAGCAAGGATTCTCCGCAATGAACGGCACCCTCACGCTTGCCGCCGCACTGCTGCTGGGCCTGGCGGCGAGCGGACATTGCCTGGTCATGTGCGGCGGCATTTCCGCGGCGCTCGGCATCGCCACGGCCAAGCGCGCCGATGGACGTCCGCGCCCGCTGCTGCTGATCGGCTATCAACTTGGCCGCGCCACGTCCTACACGCTCGCGGGCGTGCTGCTTGGCGGCGCACTCGGCGCCCTGATCGGCGTGCTCGACATCGACGCCGTGCGGCGAGCGCTGCGCGCCGTGTCCGCCGCCGCATTGCTGTTCGGCGCCCTGGTCGCCTTCGGCCGCGTGCGCGATCCGGGTTTTGGCATCGGCCATCGCCTGTGGCAACGCATCGCGCCGCTCGGACGGCGCCTTTTGCCGGTGAGCAATCTGCCACGCGCGCTCGCCTTTGGCATGGTCTGGGGCTGGATGCCCTGCGGCTTCGTCTACACGGTGCTGTTGATCGCCGCGCTGCAGGGCGATGCCTTGCAGGGCGCGGCGACGATGGCCGCGTTCGGCATTGGCACATTGCCATCGATGTTCCTCGCCGCATTCGGCGCGCAGCGTCTCGCCGGCTTCAGCGCGGCGCACCCCACTGCGCGGCGCGTTGCCGGATTCGCCCTGCTCGCCAGCGCCGTGCTGACGCTGATCGGGCCGTGGCTACCGCCGATTCCATGGCTGCACGCTTGCCTGCCATTCGCGTGCCGAACGCCGTGACCGGCATGGCTGCTATCCTTTGCGGATCATCCCGAGACGCCGCGACATGGACTTGCTCGACCTGCTTGATTCCCGCCGCTCCACGCCCGCTCGCCAGCTCGGCGAGCCGGGCCCGACCCCCGCGCAGACCGAGCGTCTGCTCGGCGCCGCGATCCGCGTGCCCGACCACGGCAGGCTCGTGCCATGGCGCCTGCTCACGATCGCGGGCGAAACACGCATCGCACTGGGCGAGAAACTCGCGCAGATCCACCAGCGCAACGAAGCGGACGTCGCGCCTGCATTGCTGGCCAAGGACCGCGAGCGATTTTCGTTCGCGCCGCTGATCGTCGCGGTGATCACGCGCATCGACGAACAGCATCCGAAAATCCCGGCGCAGGAGCAGCTTCTGTCCGCCGGGTGCGTCGCCTACAACCTTCTGCTGGGCGCGCAGGCGCTCGGCTTCGGCGCGCAATGGCTTACCGGCTGGGCGGCGTACGACGCCAAGGCCGCGGCGCTGTTCGGCCTTGCCCCCGGCGAGCGCATCGTCGCCTTCGTGCACATCGGCACGGCGAAGGAAACCGCGCTCGAGCGCACACGGCCGATGTTGCACGATGTCGTCTCCGGGTTGCGCCTGTGATGCAGACGCTGCACCTGATCGACGCGAGTCTGTATGTCTTCCGCGCCTGGCACTCGATGCCGCCGGATTTTGTCGACGTCGATGGCGCCCCGGTCAACGCCGTGCACGGCTTCACCCGCTTCCTGTGCGACTTCCTCGAACGCACGCAGCCGACCCACATTGCCGTCGCCTTCGACGAATCGCTGACGAGTTCCTTCCGCAACGCAATCTACCCGGCCTACAAGGCCAACCGCGAATTGCCTCCGGCGGAATTGAAGGTGCAATTCGATTACTGCAAGCGCGTCGCCGCAGCGTTCGGGCTTTGCGTATTGCGCGACACGCAGTACGAGGCGGACGACCTGATCGGCAGTGCGCTCACGGTCGCGCGCGCGCACGGCATGCGCAGCGTGATCGTCTCGGCGGACAAGGACTTCGGCCAGCTCATCGGCGAGGCCGACGAGCAATGGGATTTCTCGAAGGATCAGCGCTGGGACGCGCACGGCGTCAAGCAGCGCCTCGGCGTGCGCCCGGACCAGGTCGCGGATTTCCTCGCCCTGACCGGGGATGCCGTCGACAACATCCCCGGCGTGCCCGGCGTCGGCGCGAAGACGGCGGCTCAACTGCTGGCGCACTTCGATACGCTCGAAGCGCTGTACGCGCGCATCGAGGAAGTGCCTTACCTGCGCCTGCGCGGCGCCGGACAGACCTATGTGCGACTTAAGGAACACCGCGCGCAGGCCATGCTGTCGCGCGCACTCACCGGCATCGTGCTGGATGCGCCCGTGCCGGCGGCGGTTGCCGGATTGACGCGCCGATCGGCGGATCCGGCAACGCTGGAAGCGCTGCTGGATGCCCTGCGCGTGGGTCCGATCACGCGCTCGCGCTGCCGGGCGTTGCTGCTCGCCTGATCAGTGCTTTGCCGCCGCCTGTGCGTTCTTGTCCGGCGCGTGCAGCCCGGGCCTCGGGTCCAATTTCCTGGGCTTGCCTGCCTTTTCCGGCGCTATCTCGGAAGGCCCGCCGCCGCTGACGCCGCTCTGGCCCCAGGCGAAGCGCAGGTTGCTGCGGAAAATCATGGTCGGTGCCAGCTTGTCCGCGTCGGTCAGCACGCCGTGGTCGTCGTAGAGACGAAACTGCAGGTCCGTGATGGTGTAGAGCTTGTCGCCGGCGATCGTGCTTGCGCCAAGCGCGGCGAATTCCGGATGCGCGACATCCAGCGGCATCGCACTGGTGATCTTGCGTCCGTCCTTGTCCAGCTGCAGGCGCATGATGCGCTTGGGCACCATGCCGTCCTCGACGATGGCGAGCGTGCCGTCGTACCAATGCATCGAAACGATGCCGCCGAGCACCAGGCGCGATGGATCGTAGGCGACCTCGAAGGCCTTGCCGGTGGCGAGGTCGTAGCCGAAGATGCCGAGCGCATAGTCGGCCAGGTACAGCGTGCGCCCGTCGCCGGACACCGCCAGCGCGCTGAAGCTGGCCAGCTTCGGATTGTTGACAATGTCGCGCAGCTTGCCGTCTTCGAGCTTGAAGATCTGCCGGCGTGCGGCGTCTGCGGCATAGACCTTGCCGTCGCGGGCAACGACCACGGCCGTCAACCGGTGCGTGCCGGCGCTCCCGTCGAAAAGATACTTGTGCAGGAACTTGCCGGAGGCAAGGTCGAATTCGAAGATGCCGGCCTTGCCGGCGTTGTCACCGCTGAAACCCTGGAAGATCGCCGTCGAGGAACTGGACGCGTAGAGCTTGCCGCGCGCCGCATCCACGCCCAGCGCATCGACGCCCCACAGGCCGTTGGCCGCATCTGGCTTGATGAGGTCGGCCAGCTTGCCGTGCGCGTCAATGCGCCGGATCGCGCCATCGCGCGCGCTGCCGACGAGCAGCTCGCCGCGCTTGCCGTCCCAGGCCAATGCGTCGTACAGGTAATCGCCCTTGGGCAGCGTGAACGCCGTTTTGCCCTCGCCGAACTGCCTGGCGTTGACGTTGAGGTTGGCGACGAGGTAGTCCCACACCTTGGTGCCGTGGATCGGCTCGAAGCGCTTGTCGTCTGCGATGTTGTAGCCAAATCCCTGCGTCTGCATGCGGATCAGGGTGTCGTAGGCGTGCGGCTTGTCGTCGATTTTGGCGTAGGCCAGTGCGAGCTGCAGCTTCAGTTCGCCGGAATTGGGCGACAACTCGCCCACGCGCTTGAGCACCCAGATGAAGCGCTGCATGTCGTCTTGCGCGGCATAAATCTGGCCAAGGCGGCTCAGGCCGGCCATGTCGTGCGACTGCATGACCTGCTGCTCGGTCAGGGCCTCGGCACGCTGGACCAGCTCGGCCTTGGCCCTGGCAGCGGCGTCGCCGGGAGCGGCGGCTGTTTGCGCGCAGACCGCAAATGGCATTGCGGCGATTGCAGCGGCGAGGGTCCACGATTGAATGCGCAACGATTGAATCGGCATGGGCGAATCCGGGATGATGGGAGGCGGATATGACCGCGGCGCCGCGGCGAAGTTCGCGCAACGCGCACGACCATCGAGAAAGCTGCCCAGAATGACGCAAACACAGACGCTTTTCAACGGCCAGTGGCTGCGCCTGCGCAAACGCGGGCGCTGGGAATTCGCCGAACGCACGAATCCCGGCGGCGGCGTGATCATCGTCGCGCTGACCGCGGATGACCGGCTGCTGTTCGTCGAGCAGTGGCGCGAGTCGATCGGAGCCAAGACCATCGAGATGCCCGCCGGCCTGGTCGGCGATCGCGACGGCGCGCCCGGCGAAAGCGTCGTGGACGCGGCGCGGCGCGAATTGCTGGAGGAAACCGGCTATCGCGCCGGACGCGTGGAATTCCTGCTGGCCGGGCCGTCGTCGGCGGGCATGAGCAATGAGGTGATCGCGTTCGTGCGCGCGTTCGATCTCGTGCGCGAGCATGCGGGCGGCGGCGACCTCACCGAGGACATCGCCGTACACGAAGTACCGCGCCTGGACGCCCCACGCTGGCTGCTGGCCAAGGCGAGCGCGGGCTATTCGATCGATCCGAAGCTGTTCGCCGGACTTTATTTCCTCGACCATGCCGACGAATTGTTCGTCACGGCCTCGACCTAGGCGAACTACTTTTCGGATAGCGCGCCGCCGCGCTGCGTGCCTTCGAGCGTGGCCGCACCCAAGGGAACGATGCGATAGCTGACGCGCAGCATGCCAACCTGCGGATGCGCCGGATCGCCGCCGGCGTAGAGCGCGCCATTCGACGCGCTGAAACTGGCGGCAAGGTTGGGCGGCAGCCCGGCATCGCTGACCGAATAGGGGCGCGGCGCATGCTGGGCAACCAGCA
>DATIVQ010000355.1:0-3726 GCA_035465735.1 Rudaea sp. | reverse complement strand
CCGACGCTGAAGACGCCACGCCACGGCGCACGCCAGGAAATGCCCAGATCGACGCTGGTCCAGTTCGGGCCATTGCCGAGCGGGTCGGCCGGACCGAGGACGCGGCCGGTGAGCGTGCCGCTGAAATTGCCGCTGTGCACGCCGAAACTCAGCGCGGCCTGGTTGAGCGCCGGCAGCGGGCTGTTGCCGGGGAGTTCGAAGCGCAGGCGGCTCAGGGCGGCGCCGACATCGAGGCTGTTGTCGTCGTCCCAGCGCCAACGGCCTTGCGCGCGGATGCCGCTGTCACTGACGTCCGCCCATTCCAGCGCCGGCAACGCCAGCGTCGGCAGGGCCTCGTTGCCGATGGTCGCGAACAGGTCCCACGGCGGCGTTTGCGCGACGGCTGCCAGTGGTGCGGACTCGTGGCGCAGCCAGGAGAAACCGTAGTCCACGCCGACTTCCAGGCGATCCGTGCCCAGGCCGGTACCGATGCTCACGTTGCCCGTGCTGGCCGGCGCGGTGCGGTAAGGACACGGTTCGTTCAAGGCGAAGGCGAGTCCCGAATCGCAGCCCAGCGTGGCCGCCGCCGAATTGAGCGGGGTCAGGGCGATGCCGCGGCCGAACTTGGCCCAGGCATTGACGCGATTGCCCAGCCGCAATGAAAGTCCGCCGCCGACGAATTGGGTGACATCGATGAGTTGCCAGTCGGCGGCCGAACCGATTTGCGGCGCCTGCGGCAGGACCGGTGCGCCGTGGCCGCCACCGAGAGCGACAAGCGCCAGAATGCGGCCGTCGGGCGTGCCCCACAGTGGCATGCGCAGGCCCGCATCGCTGGTGTGTTGCACCGTGCCCACCGGCTGGATCACCACCGCGGAATTGTCTGCGGGCGCGACCGTCTGCGCCGACGCGAGGACGGGCGCTAGCAGGACGAAAATGGCGGTGGCAAAACGCATGGGCATCGGGTTGTGTGTGTGCGAATCTGTGAACGCGTCACGCGTGGCGAAGTTCCATGCCGCACACGCAAGGCCGTTTGTTCACAGTATAGCGCAAATTACGGAAAACTAACAATTACTTTCGACAGGTGCGTCCGCGGCGCGCCGCTGAAAAAAATCGTTAAACTACCTCCATTCCAGTCTGGGGTCTGCCGTCCTTGTCTCCACGCGCAACGAGCATGGCCGTGCCGCCTGCGGGCAGTGTCCCGGATGCGGGCCACAATAATGTGTCTACGCTGAAATTCTCGGGTACCCAGCCGGCGGACCTGGAGCAGGCCGAACGGCTGCAGCGTGCCCTGTTCGCGATCGCGGACCTGGCCAGTGCCGATCTCGATCTGCCCGAAGTCTGCAAGGCGCTGCATGCGATCGTAGGCAGCCTCATGTATGCGGAGAACTTCTACATCGCACTGTACGACGCGCAGCGCGACACGCTGCGTTTTCCGTATTTCGCCGATGTTGCCGATACCGATCCGCCCAAGCCCGACGACGAGTTTCCGATGCAAGTGCGCCGCGGCAGCATTACCTGGCACTTGATCAAGGGTGGCAAGGCGCTGCGCGGAACAATTGAAGAAATCGAGGCGCAACTCGGCGAGCCGCTGGTCGACTTCGGCCCGGATTGCGTCGACTGGATGGGTGTGCCGCTGCTGCGCTCGGGCAAGGTCAACGGCGGGCTTGTGGTGCAAAGCTATACCGAGAGCGCGCGTTACACCGATCGCGACCAGGAATTGCTCACCTACGTCGCGCAACACATCCAGACCGCGCTGGAACGGCGCTTCGTGCACGAGGAACTGGAACGCCGCGTGGCCGAACGCACCGACGCGTTGCGCGATGCCAATCGCATGCTGCAGCAGCAAGTGCTCGAGCGCCAGCGCGGCGAACGTCTGCAGGCGGCGCTGTTTCGCATTGCCGAACTCGCCAACAGCAGCGAGAGCCTGGAGGAGTTCTACGCAGCCGTGCACCGCGCGGTCGGCGGATTGCTGTATGCGCGCAATTTCTACATCGCCCTGCTCAGCGACGATGGCCAGCAGCTGGTGTTTCCTTACTCGGTGGACGAACGCGATCTCAAGCGCGAGCCGCGCAAGCTGGGCAACGGCCTGACCGAGTACGTGCTCAACACGCGCAGCGTTCTTCTTGCCGATCGCGCGGGGCTCGAACGCCTGTACGCCAGCGGCGCGGCGCAACCGATCGGCGCGCGTTCGCGCAGTTGGCTGGGGGTGCCGCTGATCTGCGACAACCGCGCCGTCGGCGTGCTCGCCGTGCAAAGCCACTCGGAAGAGCACCGCTATACGCCGCGCGACCAGGAACTGTTGACCTTCGTTTCCTACCACATCGCGAATGCTCTCGAGCGCAAGCGCAACGCCGAGTCGCTCAAGCAGGCCAACGCCGAACTCGAGCAGCGCGTCATCGAACGCACGAGCGAACTGGCGGCCGCGAACAGCGAGTTGCGCGAACACATCGCCGTGCGCGAACGCATGGAGCGCCAGCTCAAGCACGAAACCCTGCACGACGCGCTGACGGGTTTGCCGAACCGCAATTTCCTGCTGCAGCGCCTGACCCAGGCGCTCGCGGATTTCGCACGTGATCCGCGCCACCGCTTCGCCGTGCTGTTCCTCGACCTGGACCGCTTCAAGGTCATCAACGATTCGGTCGGCCATCTCATCGGCGACGAGTTGCTCAACGAGGTCGGCGCGCGCATCGCCGCGTGCCTCGAACCGCGCGATCTTGTCGCGCGCCTGGGCGGCGACGAATTCGCGATCCTGCTCAACGACATCGAAGACGCCGACGATGCATGCGCATTGGCGCAGCGCGTGATCGACTCGCTTAACGCGCCGGTCCGGCTGGGCGGCAAGGAAGTGTTCAGTTCCACCAGCATCGGCATCGCCATGGCGTCCACGCGCTACCGCAAGGCGGAGGAACTGTTGCGCGACGCCGACGTTGCCATGTACCGCGCCAAGGGCGAAGGCCGCCATCGCTTCGCGTTGTTCGATGAACACCTGCACAAGGAAGCGATGCAGCTCATGGAGCTGGAAAGCGACCTGCGCCGCGCCATTGCGCGCAACGAATTCGTGCCGTTCTTCCAGCCGGTGGTGCGCCTGTCAGACCGCGTTACGGTTGGCTACGAGGCGCTGTTGCGCTGGCAGCATCCCGAGCGCGGACTGCTCGCGCCTGCCGATTTCCTCGCGGTTGCCGAGGAAACCGGGGCCGCCGAACAGATCGACTGGCAGATGTACGAGCGCACGTTCGAGGTCGCGCAGCCGCTGCTCGGCGGCGAAGCCGGCTTCGTCGCGATCAATCTGTCGGGCCGGCATTTTCGCACGCTTGCGCTCGACGAAAACTTGCTGGCGCTGTTGCGCAAGCACGAGATCAAACCCGAGTGCGTGCGCATCGAGGTGACCGAGCGCATGCTCATCGACAACCCGCCCGCGGCCAAGCGACTGCTCGATACCATGCGCGCGCACGGCATCGGCGTGTCGCTCGACGACTTCGGTACCGGCTATTCGTCGTTGAGCTACCTGCACCAGTATCCGGTGCAGACGCTGAAGATCGACCGCTCGTTCGTCGCCGAAATGGGCTCGGACAAATCCGGCAGTGCGGTGATCGTGCGCGCGATCCTGGCGTTGGCCGGTGCGCTGGGCATGCAGGCGATCGCCGAGGGCATCGAAACCGAAGCCCAGCACGAAGCCCTGGTGAGGCTCGGCTGCCGGTTCGGGCAGGGGTTCCTGTATGCGCGGCCGCAGCCGGCCCATGCGTGGAT
>DATIVQ010000354.1:0-3639 GCA_035465735.1 Rudaea sp. | reverse complement strand
ACGCATTGCCGTCCGGCGTGGACGCGATGCTGTACGCAAGGCGCAGCGTGGTGACGAAGCGCCTCAAACCCGTGCCGATCGAGGCGATCGCGCGCGGTTACCTGATCGGCTCGGGCTGGAAGGACTACCAGGCCACAGGCGCGTTGTGCGGCATCCGGCTTCCCGCTGGACTACGTCAGGCCGAAAGGCTTCCCGCACCGATCTTCACGCCATCGACCAAGGCCGCGGCCGGCCATCATGACGAAAACGTGTCCTTCGACGACGTAGTGAAAACCATCGGCGCGGACTTGGCAGAGCAAGTGCGCGAAGCGACGCTGAAAATCTATACCTTCGCCGCGGATTACGCCGCGCAGCGCGGCATCCTCATCGCCGACACCAAGTTCGAATTCGGTACCGACGAGATCGGCAAGCTCTATGTCATGGATGAGATGCTCACGCCGGATTCATCGCGCTTCTGGCCGGCCGACGAATACCGTGTCGGCATCAGCCCCCCGAGCTACGACAAGCAGTTCGTGCGCGATTACCTGGAAACGCTTGACTGGAACAAGACCGCGCCCGGCCCAAAGTTGCCTGCCGCCGTGATCGATGGCACGGCGGCGAAGTATGCCGAGGCGTTGAGGAAGCTGGCTGGAATCGTGCTGGATTGAGTCCGATCCCGGCGCAGGTGGCTTACCAGATCTTCACGCGCCGATCCGGCGCAAGGTAGAGCTTCTCGTCGGCCTTGACGCCGAATGCCGGGTACCAGGCATCAATGTTGCGCACGGTCTGGGCACGGAACTGCGCTGGCGCGTGCACGTCGGTGGCGATGCGCTGGCGCAGCGCTGCATCGCGGATCTTGCTGCGCCAATCCTGGCCGAAGGCGAGGAAGAAACGCTGATCGCCGGTGAGATTGTCGATCGTGGGTGCGGGCTTGCCGCCGAGCGACAGGTGATAGGCCGCATACGCAGCGGTGAGCCCAGACACGTCGGCGATGTCCTCACCGAGCGTCTGCTTGCCATTGACGTACAGGCCCGGCAGCGCTTCGTAGCCGTCGAATTGCTTGGCCAACGCGTCGGTCGCGGTTTCGAAGTGCGCGGCATCGGCGGGGCTCCACCAGTTGGCTAGACGTCCCTGCGCATCGAACTCGGAACCGGTGTTGTCGAAACTGTGGCTGATCTCGTGGCCGATGATGGCGCCGATCGCGCCGTAGTTCGCGGCCGCATCGGCCTGCGGATCGAAGAACGGCGGTTGCAGGATCGCGGCCGGGAAATTCAGCGCGTTCTGCAATGGCAGGTTCACCGCATTGACCGTTTGCGGCGTCATCCACCATTCGCCGCGATCGATGGGCGTACCGATCTTGGCTTTCTGGTGCGCGTACTCGAACGAGACCGCACGCTGCTGGTTGCCGAGTGCGTCGTTCGGCTTGATCTCGAGCGTGGCATAGTCGCGCCAGGTTTCCGGATAGCCGACGCCCACGTGCAGGGTGACGAGCTTTTCCTTGGCCTTGGCTTTGGTTTCGGGTGCCATCCAGCTCAGGTTGTCGATGCCCTTGTCGAACGCGGCGACGAGGTTCTTCACCAGCGCCTGCACTTGTTCCTTGGATGACGCCGGGAAGTATTTCGCGACGTACAGCTTGCCGACCGCGTCGCCCAGATACGTGTTCGTTGCCTCGACCGCGCGCTTCCAGCGCTCGCGTTGCTGTGGCGTGCCCTGCAGGGTCTGATCGTAGAAACCGAAGTGCAGGTCGGCGAAGGCCTTCGGCAGCAGCGGCGCGGCACCATCGAGAGTATGGAAGACGAGCAGGTCTTTCCAGCTTTCCAGCGGCTCGTGCGCGGTCAGCGCCGACAGACCCGTGATGGCCTTGGCCTGCCAGGCGTCGATCTGATTGACCTGGTCCAGACCCGCGGACTTGAAGTATTCAGGCCAGTCCAGGCCCGGGGCCTTCTTGGCGAAATCCGCCGTGCTCCAGACGTTGTTGGCCTTGTGCGGGTCCTCGCTGTCGATGAGGTTTTCCTGCGCCTGCGCGATCTTGGTTTCCAGTGCGAGGATCTTCTCTGCCTTGGCGTCCGCATCGGCGATGTTCGCCTGCTTCAGCAGCGCGACGACATAAGCCTTGTACTTGTCGCGGAACTCGACCATCGCCTTGTCCTTCGACAGGTAATAGTCGCGGCTGGGCATGGCAATACCACCCTGCAGCAAGTACGCCATGTTCGCGGAAGCGTCTTCCAGGCCCTTGGTCACGAACAGGCCGAACAGGTTTTCGGTATGGAAATTCGTCGCATTGATCGGGTCGACGTCGGCGCGCAGGCGGCTGCCGAGCACACGCGCGAGATCCGCGCGGTTCTTGATCGCGGCGATCGCGTCGAGTGCGGATTTGAGCGGATCGAGTCCGGCCTTGTCGATGGCGGCCTCGTCCATGAAGGCGGCGTAGTAGTCGGCGATCCGGCGCGCGTCGCTGCCTGACGCCGGATTCGAAGCGCCCGCGTTCTTGATCAGGTCGCTGGTCTGCTGCTCGGCTTTCTCGAACACCTCGAAGAACGTGCCGGTGCTCGATCGGTCGGGGGGAATCGTCGCGGTCCTTACCCAGGCGCCGTTCGCGTAGGCGAAGAAATCGTTGCCCGGCTTGACGCCATGGTCGATGCCGGTCAGATCGATGCCGATCGAAGGCGCCGGGGCTGCAGGTTTGGCGGGAGCGGCCGGCATGGCTTTCGCGGCAGGCGGCGGCGGAGCCGATGGCTGTGAACAGGCAGCAATGCCGCAGACGATGGCGGCGGCGAGCAGGGTTTTGGCGTGCATGGCGAACGGCTCCGGAAATCGAAAGACGCCATGATCGCCCTGCGTCGCGGCGAGCGCAATCGCAGGAAGTCATGCCCGCGCGGGATCAAATTGCAATCCCGCACCGCAAAAGAAACGGGGCGCCATGTGGCGCCCCATGTGTCGCTGCGTGAAGATGGTATGGTCAGTGGATGCCGCCCAGCATGCTCATGAAGCTGGCACCAACGACGAAGAACAAAATCACGAAGAGCACGATATAGATGATGTACTGGATCAGGCTGACGAGGCAGGCCTTGCCGTAGCCCATCTGGCCGCCCGACGGCTGCTTGATCATGAAATTGATGACAGCCGCGTTGACGAGGAATCCGACCACGAGCGAGACCAGCGAACCGGTCGATCCACCCATCACCATGTTCAGAAGCCAGCCGATGATAATGCCGACGATGAAGCCGACGATGACGGTGGCAACGGCATTGCCGAGGCCGGGTTTGAAACCGGCTGCCAGTTTCGTGGCGAGCTGGACGATCAGCGCGCCAATCACGATGAAGACTACAAGTACGATCAGTGCGGTAAGTAACGTGGTAACCATGGATTCTCCCCAAGAGAAGTGAAGGTCGGTGGTACGGATTGCGCATCCTGCGCGGCTCGCTTCCACGGCATCCGTACCGGGCAGCTCCCTGATAAACGCAAAAACGCGGAAAAAGCGAACGCGTTCGGTTGGAATTTTCTCCTTTACGCGAGGGTTCGTTCGCGTGGCCGCAACAGCCAGCGGCACAGCGCGGGCAAGAACACGATCGCAGCGACCATGTTGACCACGAACATGAAGGTGAGCAGCACGCCCATGTCGGCCTGGAATTTCAGGTCCGAGAAAATCCACAAGCCGAC
>DATIVQ010000353.1:0-3624 GCA_035465735.1 Rudaea sp. | reverse complement strand
GAAGATGTTTTCCACCATGAAGATCGCGCCGTCGACGAGGATGCCGAAATCGACCGCGCCGATGGACAGCAGGTTCGCCGAGGCGCCCTGCAGGTCGAGGCAGCAGAACGCAAACAGCAGCGACAGCGGAATCGTCACCGCGACGATCAACCCCGCGCGCAAGTCGTACAGGAAAAAGATCAGCACGACGACGACCAGCAACATGCCGTGCAAAAGGTTGCGCTGCACGACTTGCGTGGTCTCGTGGATGAGGTTGCTCAGGTCGTAAAACGCATGCACCTTCACATCCGGCGGCAGGATCGAGGCATTGATCTCGCGCGTCTTGTCTTCGATGCGCCGCAGCACGTTCTGGGTTTTTTCGCCGGTCCGCATCAGCACGACGCCTTCCACCGCGTCGTTGCGGTCCATGTAGCCGAACTCGCCAAGGCGCGGCGCGATGCCGATCTGCACGCGGCCGACGTTCTTCACCAATACCGGCGTGCCGTTGCTGACCGCGAGCACGGTGTTGCCGATGTCGTCCAGACTTTCGATGCGGCCCAGGCCGCGCACGTAATAGAACTCGCCGCCCTGCGAGTAGAACCCGCCGCCGGCATTGCTGTTGTTGGCCGCCAGCGCGGCTTGCACCTGGGCGATCGAAAGTCCCGCCGCGGCGACCTTGGCCGGATCGAGCAGCACCTGGTATTGCATGGTGCCACCGCCGAAGCCGGAATCGTCGGCGACGCCCGGCACCGAGCGGTATTGCGGCGCGACGACCCAGTCGTCGAGGGTCTTGAGTTCCATCGGCGAACGGTCGGTGCTTTCCAGCACATAGCGATAGATCAATCCCGATGGCGAGGATTGCGGCGAGATCGATGGCGTCACGCCGTTCGGCAAGCCGATGTCGCCGAAACGATTGAGCACGTGCTGGCGCGCGAAGTCGCTGTCGGTGCCGTCGGCGAAGGTGAGCGTGACATCGGACAAGCCATACAGCGAGATCGAGCGCTTGGTGGACAGTTTCGGAATGCCGTTCATCGCCAGCTCGACCGGCACGGTGATCAGGCGTTCGACTTCCTCGGCCGAATGTCCCGGCCATTGCGTGATGACCTCGACCATGGGCGGCGACAAGTCCGGATACGCATCCATCGGCAGGCGTTCGAGCGACCACCAGCCTGCCCCGGCGAGGATCGCCGTAAGCAGCACGACGAGAAAGCGTTGCTCCAGCGCGGCCGCGACGATGCGGTTGATCAGCGAAGGCGTGCGCAATTGCGCGCCATCGGGAAGCGTTGGCTCGCTCATTGGCTTTCGATGAAGCGCAGGAAGATGGCGCCCTGCGCCACGATCTTGTCGCCCGCGTGCAGTCCATCACTGACGACGCTGCGGTCACCGTCGCGGTAACCCGGCGTCACGTGCGTGCGCGCGAAGCCGCCATCGGGCTGCGCGAGATACACGAACGGCAGGTTCTCGTCGTCGCGCAGGATCGCCGACACCGGCACCAGCAAGCCCTTGCTTTCGCTGCGTGCCACGATACTCACCGGCACGTACATCTGCTTCTTCAGCGTGCCGTGCGGATTTTCGACGCTCACGCGCGCAGTGACCGCGCGCGTGACCGGATCGACTTCGTCGGCGACGTTCGTGACCGTGCCTTTCAGCATCGTGCCGCCGGCATCGACTTCGGCGCTGTCGCCGACGTGGACTTGGCCAACATCGCCGCCGAACACTTGTGCATTCACCCATACCCGCGACAGGTCGGCGATAGTGAAGCAAGGCGTGGTCCCGGCCTGCAGCAGCTGGCCCGGGGTGATCAGGCGTTCCACCACGATGCCATCCAGTGGCGCGCGGATCGCGCCGCCGGGAAACGGCGTGTCGATACCCTTGCCGATTCTCTCGATCGCTGCCGCATTGACGCCGAGCGCCGCCAGTGTCTGGCGTGCGGCGTCGCGGTCGGATTCGGCGCCGACTGCGTCGGATTGCGCCTGCGACGCCTCGCGTTCGGATACCCCCTTGTGTGCGAGCAGGTCCTTGTCAACGTCGGCGATGCGGCGCGCGTTGCGCGCCGCCGCATCGGCCTTGCGAAACGCGCCGACGGCGGCGGCGAAATCCGGCGATTCGACATACGCCAGTGCCTGCCCCTTCTTCACATGATCGCCCGGCGCGACCAGCAAATGGGTGACCGGTCCAGAAATCGGCGCGAGCAGGCTGGTGGAACGCTCCTGATCGAAATCGACCGTGCCGTTGGCGCGGATCGCCTTGTGGAATTGCGATTCGGCCACGGTATACAACTGGATATGTTGCATTTGCGCAGCGGTCAGCTTCACATCGGTAGCCGCGGCGGTACCAGGTGGACTCGTGCCCGCCCCGGACGAACAGCCGCCGAGTAGAAAACTTGCGGCCAGCAAAACCGGCCAATAACAACTCGGCGAACGAAAGAATTCAGTCTTCATGTCGGTTTCCGGATAGATCGGCGTCGTGCCACCAGCCGCCGCCGAGCGCGAGATACAAGGCCGCGGTATCGGCGTAGCGATTGGCCTGCGCCTGGATAAGGGCGATGCGCGCCTGCTGCCACGCCTGTTGCGCGTTGAGCAGGGACAGTTCGTTCGCGTAACCCGACTGCGTCTGCCGCTGCGCCAGCTCGAGCGTGACTTCGGCCGCATGCGCAGCAGCAGCCGCTGCCTGCAACGCTTTCGCATCTTCGTCGAGCGCGGTCAGTGTGTCGGCCACATTCTGGAACGCGGTCAACACCGTGCTGCGATATTGCGCCGCGGCCTGCACCAGTTGTGCCTTCGCTGCGCGCTCGGCGTGCAGCAGCTTGCCGCCCTGGAAGATCGGAGCGGCGAGATCAAGGCCAACGCTCCAGAAGCCGGTGCCTGACTTGAAAACATCGGCGATCTGCAACGACGTGCTGCCCGCGTTCGCGCTCAGGGTGATCTGCGGCAGGCGGCTGCCCGTGGCGACGCCGACCTGCGCGCTGGCCGCGTGCCAATTGGCCTGCGCCTGTCGCACGTCGGGCCGCTGTTCGACCAGTTGCGAAGGCAGGCTGAGCGGCAATTCATGCGGGAGCGTCAAACGCGACAGATCGAAATCGTCAACGTGCGCCTGCGCCGGAAACTCGCCGGCGAGCACGGCGATCAGGTGCCGCTGCTGTTCGAGCTGCTTGCGCAATGGCGGCAGGCTCGCCTGCGTCTGCGCGAGTTGCGACTCCTGCGCGGCGAGATCGAGCCGGCTCGCGTAACCCTTGTCGAACTGGTAACGCAGAATCTTGACGGATTGCGTTTCGATGTCGACCAGTTCTTCGGTTGCCTTCAGCTGCCCGCGCAGCGCAGCCTCCCCGACCGCCGCGTTGACGACATTCGCGGCGAGCGCGATCTGCGCGGCGACTAACTGGAAACGTGCGGCCTGCGCCTGCGCCTGCAGCGATTCGACCGTGCGCCGGTTGAGGCCAAACACATCCGGCACGTAGGACACGCTCAACTGCGGCGTGAACAGGCTGTATTCGAACGCGTTGTTGCTCGGCACCGGCGCCAAGGAACCGGGCTGCTTCTGCCGGTTCGCGGCAAAATCCCCATCGACTTGCGGAAAATACGCGCCGCGCTGGGCCAGCGTGTTTTCGTGCGCCACGGTCAACGCCGCGCGCGCGGCGGCGAGATC